>CAZIFU010000254.1:0-30322 GCA_964539075.1 uncultured Verrucomicrobiota bacterium
TCCAGCTTTGGCTGTCGGGCGAGGTGTAGGCCGTAAGGACCTCGCCCCGGCGGACCAGCTTGAGCCACGGTTGCATCGGAACCGGCGGGCCGGCATTGTCTAGATTGCCACCGCGCTCGCTCCGACAAAACAGCCGAGCCTCTCCCTGTGGCGTGTTCGCCAATAAAACAGCAAGCCCGTCCTCTTTCAAACTTTCGCGGATCATCAAGCCGGCCTTTGCCCACTCGACACCGTTGAATGCGTTGGTCACTCGCGCCACGATTTCCGCGTCGCCCTGCCACGGCTGGTAAACGAATCGTGCCCGGTCCGCTCCCCGGCGGCCCAATTTGCCCAGCCCCCAGAGCCGGAACGCCCCGCCGCTTGATTCCACGGCTCCGATATTCGTCCGCACGCCGATTACTCGACTTAACCAGGGCGTTCCTTCCAATTGATCGCTCAGCCGGAGTGCTTCCAAGGTCGCAAAGTTGGTCGCCGACAGAAGCACATCTGCGCTTTGGGCAACCTGATCGAGGGACGGTTTTTTGATCGCCCAATGTTCCGGGCCATACAACTGCGATTGGGGAATGACCTGCTGCGGGGTCGACGGACTGCTCCACATCAGCCTCAAAATCTTGTGTCCATCTCCGGCTCCGTAATCGAGCCGGACCGCGTATTTCCCTCCTGCTTCCAGCGGCAACAGCACCCGCGCCTTTCGGGGCGGCCCCATAACCCAGTCATCGACCAACAATTGATCGTTGAGCCACAGACGCACTCCGTCATCGTGCATGACCTCCAAGGCATAGACTTCCGTGTATTGTGCTTCCAGGTAACCTTCACAGCGGAGATTCCGGATGTAGGCCTTTTGATTTCCCCAGTCGAAATCAACGGTCGGATAAAGCACCGCGTTCGTGTTGACACCATCGGGCACCCTGACTTGCAATCCACGCCCTCTCCCTACTTGCCCCGACGCTGCCGCCGACGTCTCGGAGAGGAAATTGACCTGTTCAAATCGGGCCGGCACCGAACGATCCACCCGCACTCCGCCCAAGCCCAGCCCAACGTGCACGTCTAGTTTCATCCGCACGGCATGGGTTCCCACCCAGTGCCAGTTGCTGCCGTCCATAGAGAGATACGAGCTAAATTCATCGCCCCGACGAACGAGACTTAACCAGCAAGGCAGAGTGATGACCGCTGACTGCTCTATTGACGAGGGATTCCAAGTGCGTTTGAGCTTTCCGACGGCAAGCTGCGCCTGACCGTCTGGCACAGGCAAGACCAAGACGGTTTCAGTTTCAGTTAGTTTTTGTGCCTCGGTCCGATACTGAAAGGACACGCCGTTCGACTTGGTAATCGTCAGGAATACATTCGGCGCTTTCGGATCCAGGCTCTCACGAACCATTAAACCCGCGCCGGCCTTGCCTCCTGCGCCTCCAGCGTCCAATACTTGCGCAACAAAAGTTCCGTCCCCCTGCCAGGGCTGATGCAGAAAGTGGCATGCGTCCTTGGTTCCAGGAACAGCCGTACGGGCGCCAGCCAGTTCGATCAGATTCGCCTCGATGCGGAATCCAACAGGGGCGTTCGTCAAACCGATCCCATGATATTTCCAGGGAGCGGGAAGGGCCGATTCCACTGCGCCGGGGATCTCCTGAGAATCCGTCGAAATGACTGCCCCGACCACCGCCAGGCTAACAGTCAGCAAGAAAAGAGGGACTTTCTTTTTCATCCGAATATTGCCGAGGGAGTATTTGTATTCTCAACTGCCAGCAGCGAAGCATCCGCGCCGGTGAAGCGCGGTTCTGAAATACTCAACCAGAAGAACCAGCAGGAAGTCAGTGCATTCATAATCGCCCTGTTCCGCTAAGAACAAAAGGAATAATCAGCGGGACACCCAAGAAGCTTCCTACTCCGGTAAAATATCAAATGCTAATAGACAATATTTTCATCCATGATGCAGAGACATATTGCGTTCAGTGGTTCCGTTTTCCGCATCAGCTGGACGGCCAGAACCGGCTAAAGCCGGAACTCCCGGTAGGATTCTACATCCTTTCGGGTTGATTTTTTCATTCTCTGGCCCGTCCGTTTGTGGTAGCTTGACCACGATCCGGAAATGAATTCGTTTTGCTTCATCATCGCCGTCTTGCTCGCGGGAAACGCCGCCGCCTGGGCGAAGCTTGCCCCGGAGCAACTTGCCCAATTGCCCCCGCCAGCGAAAGCCCGGGTGGATTTCGCGCGCGACATCCAGCCCATCTTCGAGTCGAGCTGCGTGCAATGCCACGCGCACGGCAAGCACAAGGGCGGCTTCAGCCTCGAAACCCGCGCCGCCTTCCTCCAGGGCGGTGATTCTGGCGTCGTCGCCTCCCCCGGCAACAGCGCCGCGAGCTACGTCATCGAGACGATCTCCGGCCTCGACCCGGACATCGTGATGCCGCAAAAGGGCAGGAAACTCACCCGCGAACAGGTGGCGCTGTTCCGCGCGTGGATTGACCAGGGCCTGCCGTGGCCGCCGGAAATCACGTTCTTCAAACGCGAGCCGGCCAACCTCCGGCCGCGCCCCATCGCCGAACCGCCCGCCAAAAAAGGTTTGGAAAATCCGGTGGATCGATTCGTGGATGGCTGGTTCGCGAAAAACAAAATCAAGTGGCCAACGCTTGTGGACGACCGCGTCTTTGCCCGCCGCGTCTGCCTGGACACCATCGGCCTGCTGCCCACGCCGGAACAAATGAACGCCTTTCTCGCCGATCGCCACCCGGATAAACGCGCCTGGTTGGTTCAGCAGTTGCTCGCGGACAAACAGGCATACGCCACGCATTGGTTGACGTTCTGGAACGACGCGCTCCGCAACGATTACAAGGGCACCGGCTACATTGACGGCGGGCGCAAGCAGATTTCCGCCTGGCTCTACAGCGCCCTCGCGCGCAACCTGCCTTACGACCAGTTCGTCGCGCAGCTCGTCAACCCCACGCCCGACACCGAAGGCTTCACCCGCGGCATCCTCTGGCGCGGCGCCGTCAACGCCAGCATGGTCCCGCCGATGCAGGCCGCGCAAAACATCTCGCAGGTCTTCCTCGGTGTGAACCTCAAGTGCGCCTCCTGCCACAATAGTTTCATCAACGATTACACGCTCGAAGATTCCTACGGCCTCGCCAGCTTCTATGCCGATGGCCCGCTGGAAATCGCCGAGTGCGACAAGCCCACCGGCCACACCGCTACGGCCAAATTCCTCTACGGCGAACTCGGCGTGATTGACGGCAACGCCGATAAACCCACGCGCCTCAAGCAACTCGCCCAGGTGCTCACCGGCCAGTCCAACGGCCGCCTCGCCCGCACGATCGTCAACCGGCTCTGGCAGCGTTTCCTGGGCTTCGGTCTCGTCGAGCCGGCCGATGAAATGGACCACGCCGCCTGGCACCCGGAGTTGCTCAACTGGCTCGCCGAGGACCTCGTCGCTCACGGCTATGATCTCAAACACACGATTGAACGCATCCTGACCTCGCGCGCGTATCAACTGCCGGCGGTGGACCTCGGCGAGCGCCAGCAGGATTATGTTTTCCACGGCCCCGCCGTGCGCCGGATGACGGCCGAACAATTCGCCGACGCGCTCGCGGGCCTGACGGGCCTCGGCAACCAATTTCCCGCGACGACGGAGATTGATTTCACCGAGGCCTGGCCGGCGGAATTCGCCCGGTCGTTCGCGGCTTCGCTTCACGCGCGGTGGATCACCGATGGCCCGCCCCCGGAGGCTGCCACCAACGCGCGCAGTCTTTTTTTGCGGCGGACGTTCGCGTTGACGGCGGAGCCGGACGAGGCCGCGCTCGTGGTGGCGGCCAACACGAGCTTCACCTTCTACGTCAACGGCAAGCAGGCGGCCACCGGGAAGGAAGGCGGCAAATTCAGTCTCGTGGACCTGCGGCCGCTTTTGAAGAAAGGCGACAATCTTTTCGCCGCTTCGGTGCGCCAGGCGGCCACCACGAACGCGACCGTCAAACCCGCCGAGTTGCTCCTCTTCGCCCGGATCAAAGCCGGCTCTGCATTCCAACAAATCGAAACGGATGTCTCCTGGCACGTGTCGCCCAAAGGACCCAAGGGTTGGGAAAGCACCAATGCCACGCCCGCCAACTGGCGCGCCGCGCTCGCAGCGGGCGACCCCGGCCAGTCACCGTGGCGCACCGACCGCCGGTTTCGCGCCGCGGTCTCGACCGCGCTGGAACAAGGCCGCGTGCGCGCCGCGCTGGTGCCGGCCGATCCGCTCATGACCGCCCTCAACCGGCCGAACCGCGAGCAGGTCATCACGTCGCGGGCCACTGTGGCGACGACTTTGCAGGGGCTTGAACTGACCAACGGCCGCACGCTGGCGGACTTCCTGCAACGCGGCGCCGCCCGGCTCGCATCGCAAACACCGGACCCGCACGCGATGGCCAAACGCCTCTGCGCGCACGGCCTGGGCCGCGAACCGACGCGCCGCGAGTTGCAAGCCGCGGAAGCGTTGCTCGGCAAGCCCGTCAAAAGAGAAGGCGTGGAAGATTTGCTCTGGGCCATCAGCCTGTTGCCGGAATTTCAGTTGATTTGGTAAGATGAGGAGACAACATGACCATAGGGGAGATTCAGACCGTGGTTCGCGCGGGCCGGTATTACGAAAGTCGGCACGCGAAGAACGAGCGCGAATCAGACAACCTGACTTTGGCGGAAGTCGAGGAAGCCATTCTTTCCGGGAGCATACTGGAAAGCTACCCGGATACCGGTCGCGGCAGGAGTTGCCTTGTGTTAGGCTTCGCTGGTGCGGTGCCAGTGCATGTCGTGTGCGCTTGGAGCGCGCATCGTACCGACCAGTTGGTGCTCGTGACGGTGTATGTGCCGAAGCCACCGAAATTCACTGACCCACGAACGCGAGGACAGAAATGAAGATGAACCAATGCCCTTACTGTGGCGGAAACCGATTTGACGAGAAACGCGTGCGCTACCTCTACAGCCATGCCGGCAAGTTCCTGCTCGTGCCCAACACGCCCGCCGAAATCTGTCAGACTTGCGGCATGGAATTCTACGCGGCGGAAGTTGTGCGGGAAATTGAGCGACGCTTCCAAGCCATCCAGTCACATGCGGAAGAACCGGATGAAATCCTGGAAATTCCTTCCAAGTCTTTATGAAAACGAATCGCTGCTCGCGCCGTGACTTCCTCAAAACCGCCTCCGCTGCGACGCTCTCGGCGCTCGCCGCGGGCGCGCCGCGCGCACTGCTGGCGAACGACGAGGTCGAAAAAATCAAACCCACCGCCGACCGGCTCATCCTGCTCTGGATGGCCGGTGGCATGGCGCACACGGAGACGTTTGATCCCAAACGTTACACGCCGTTCGAGAAAGGCCTCGACTCGAACAAAGTCCTCAGCACCTTCCCGGCCATCAACACCACCGTGGACGGCCTCAAACTTTCCGAGGGCCTGGAGCATCTTGCCAGGGTGATGGACCGCGCCACACTCATTCGTACGGCGCAGGCCGCCGACCTCGGCTTCATTCTGCACTCGCGCCATCAGTATCACTGGCACACCGGCTACGTGCCGCCCCAGACCGTCGCCGCGCCGCACCTCGGCTCGTGGATCGCGCGGACGCTCGGGCCGTTCGATCCCGCCGTGCCCGCGTTCATCAATATCGGCCAGCGCTTCGATCTCGGTGAAGCCGAGGAGTTGAAGGCGTTCACCACCGCCGGCTTCCTGGGCAGCGAATACGGCCCGTTCAATATTCCGTTTCCCGAACAGGCCGCCGATGCCGTGCGCCCGCCGGCGGGCATGAGTCCGGGCCGGTTCGCCGACCGCAATAAATTTTACAAACAACTGGTCGCGGCCAGCCCCCTCGGCCATTCCGGCAGCGGCTACCAGAAGGAATCGTTGCTCCGCTCGTTGGACAACGCGCATCGCCTGCTCAGTTCGCCCGCCGCCAAAGCCTTCGACCTCGCGCTCGAACCGCTGGAACACATCCGCCAATACGTCCCCGGCTACCAGCCCGGCACGCGCTTCGACGCGCCGCGCGACCGCTTCGGTGCCAAGTACGAGGAGGGCATGATCGGCCGGTTCGGTCTCGGCTGCCTGCTCGCGCGACGCTTGTGCGAAGTCGGCGCGCGCTTCATCGAGGTAACAACCGAATACATCCCGTTCCTCAACTGGGACACGCACGAGAACGGCCACTCCCGCGCCGTGGCGATGAAGCGGATGATTGACGCGCCCATCGCCCGGCTGGTGCGCGACCTCGAAGAGCGCGGCCTGCTCGAGCGCACGCTCATCGTGCTGGCGAGCGAGTTCAGCCGCGACATGATGGTCGAGGGCAAACCGGACAAGCTCGTGAAGAACCAGGTGGACGTGCCCGATGTCATCGAGGACGTGAAACACTACGGCATGCACCGCCACTTCACCGCGGCGGGCAGCGTGCTGCTGTTCGGCGGCGGAATGAAGAAGGGCTTCGTGTATGGCGAAACCGCCGACGAACGCCCGTGCAAGGCGGTGAAGGACCCCGTGAGCATCACTGACATGCACGCGACGATCTACCGCGCCATGGGCATAGCGCCCAACCACGGCTATGAAGTGGAGAAGCGCCCCTTTTACGTGACGAGCGATGGCAAAGGGAAGGCCGTGATGGAGTTGTTTGCAAAGGCGTCATGAAAACCAGTGCAGGTGGGTCGCCCGCGCTGCGTTAAAAGCCCTCCCACCGCAGCCTTGCCAGCCGTTTTGGCCAACTGCATCCTGTCGCCATGCAATTCATCAATGCCCGGCTGGTTTTGCCGGATGAAATCCGGCGCGGTTCGCTGACGGTCTGCAACGGCCGCATCGCGATCATTTCCAACACCGCCAAACCCGGCAAAGCCGCGCGCACCAACACGGTTGATTTGAAAGGCGGCTTCCTCGCCCCGGGCTTCGTTGACCTCCACATCCACGGCGCGATGGGCGCAGACACGATGGAGGCCACCGAACAGGCGTTCCGCACGATCACGGAGTTTCACCTGCGCGGCGGCACCACTTCAATCGCGCTCACCACTGTCACCGCGCCGGAAGCGGACATTCTGAAAGTGCTCGAAGCGGTGAAGCCGCTGCACAACCAGTCGCTCGGCGGCGCGCGCATCATCGGCGTGCACATCGAGGGGCCGTTCCTCTGTCTGGGCAAGGCCGGCGCGCAGAACCCGAAATACATCCGCCACCCGCAACCGCGCGAGTGGAAAAAATATTTGCGCTACGGCAAACTCGTGACCGAGATGACCCTTGCGCCGGAGAATCCCGGTTCGCTCGAATTGATCGAGGCCCTCCGCAAAAACGGCACGATTGCCAGCGGTGGCCACACCGACGCGACGGACGAACATCTCGTGCCCGCGCTCCAGGCCGGCCTGAATCACGCCACGCACACGTTTAACGCGATGAGCACCATCACCAAGCGCGGGCCGTACCGGCTGGCGGGCATGATCGAGTTCACGCTGGCGCACGACGAGGTCATGGCCGAGTTGATCGCCGACGCCGTGCACGTGCCGCCGATTTTGATGAAGATGCTCTTCAATGCCAAGGGCCGCGACGGGGTGTGCATCATCACCGATGCGACGTGCGGGGCAGGACTGCCGGCGGGCACGGAGTTCACGCTGCTCGGCATTCAGGCGCGCACGACGCACGAAGTGGCGGTGCTGCTGGACAACACCGGGCTGGCCGGCAGCACGCTGACCATGATCGAAGGCGTGCGCAAGGCAGCGCAACTTGGCGGGCAATCAGTCGTGGACGCGGTGCGAATGGCGTCGCTGAACCCGGCGAAACAACTGCGGCGCGAAAAGGAATTCGGCTCGCTCGAACCGGGCAAGCGCGCGGACCTGGTCTGGTTCGACGAGCAATTCCGCGTGCGTGGCGTCTGGCTGGATGGCGAGGAGCGGTGAGGCGTCCTGTTCGGAGGGGCAAGCTACGCGAGTCCCCAATTTTCCCGGAAAAATGGAAGAAGTCAGGGACTCGCGCAGCTCGTCCCTCCGAAAAGCAGATTTGGAAAACACACCCGTCAGCGGGGTGGTTGGCCGTGATGTGGGAGGTCTCAATTGTTTCAACAGATTTCCCGAACCTGGATTTTTCACAAGCCTCGTAGCCGCCGACGTGAGGAGGCGGACCTTTGCAAGACCCGCTCGAATCCACCTCCTCACGTCGGCGGCTACGAGGCTGACGCAGATTCAATCGGCGCGTGAATCTCCGGGTGAATCGCGGATTGCGGCCAACCAGCGGGGTTGCTAAATTTGGCTTGTGTCCACCACCCGCCGCAAAGTCCTGATTGCTTTAGTTTTGCTGTTGCTGGTCCCGGCGATGTTTCTGGTGGAGGAGCACGTCCGCGGGCGCGTGCAACTGCGCCGCGTCGAGCGCGAACTGCGGGCGCGCGGCGAAAAATTGACCATCGCCGAACTGGTCCCGCCGAAACTCGCGCCCGAGGAAAACGGAATGCGAGCGTTGCTGGCCGCGCGCCAGTTTGAGCCGCCTTACGTGCCGAGCATGCGCTTCGTCGCTCCCGGCTGCGCAGTTGTCAGCTCCCGGCTCGAGCAATGGACTGGCTACGGCAACTCGAAAACCAACACCTGGGATGACGTGCGCGCCTGGAAGGAAATCGCGGCGCCGTCGTTGGAGGCCATTCGTGCCGCACTCCAAAAGCCGGCATTCGACGCGGACATTCAGTGGCAGCGGGGATTCGAAATGTTGCTCCCCCACCTCACCGAGATCAAAGGAAGCGCGAGGATGCTCGCAACCTCTGTTTCCTTGTCCTTGCGCGAGGGAGATAAGGCACAGGCGGCCGCTGACCTGCGGACGCTGGCGCGGTTCCACGAGACGCTAACCAACGAGCCACTGCTCATCAGCCAACTTGTCCGCATCGCCGGCAGCTACATCGCTCTGACCAGGTTTTGGGAAGCGTTGCAGATGCGCGAGTGGACGGAGGCCGAACTGACTGAGATCCAGGCGTCGCTGAAACCGCCCGATTATGCCGGCGGCATGGCGCGGTCGTTGGAGATGGAGCGCGCGATGGCCCTGATGGCTTTCGACAAGCTGCGAACCGGGAAAATAAGAACTGGAGCCGTGTTCGATTCGGATGTGTCTGCTGGCCCTTTGACAATGCCCAGCTTGCCCACCAACGTGAATGAAGCGAAGGATTTCATCGAGTGGCATTTTGATCACGCGGAGGAGGTGCTTGGTGAAAATGTGGTTGGTCCAATCTGGCGGTTCGCCTGGCTGGATCAAAGCATGGCTCATTACTTGAGAGTCAACCAGGACTTCATTGATGCAGCGCGTCAACAGGCCAGGAATCGCAAACTGGATACAGCCTGGACAGAAAAGTTTGTGCGAATGGTGGGCGAGGCATCCGGATACGATCGGCTACGCTTTGCGCTGACCTATCTCTTGATGCCGGCGCTCGAAACAGCCATGCCCAAGGCGCTCCGGCTGGATACTTTTCATTCCCTGGCTGTCACCGCTTTCGCTTTGGAGCGGTTCCGCCTGAAACACGGGCGGTATCCGGAACATCTTGTCGCGCTCGTGCCGGAGTTTTTGCCCGCCTTGCCCATTGACAGCATGGATGGCCAACCGTTGCGCTATCGGCTGAACGCGGACGGCAGCTTCGTCCTCTATTCGGTGGGCGATGATCAGAAGGACGACGGCGGCGACCCCACTCCGCGCGATCCCAAACAAACATTGCGGGACATCTGGGCCGGTCGCGACGACGTCTGGCCGCGGCCCGCGACGACGGAGGAAATCGAGGCGTTCGAGAAGCAAATGCGGGAAAAGTCCGGCGCCAGCCCGTGACCGAAAAACCGGTAGTGTCTTAATCTTGATCCTAATCGTAATCTTAATCGCTTGCCGGTCAGATTACGATTAAGAGAAAGATTAAGATTAAGACAAAACCGAAAAACCGTGTTTCTTTCCTTTGCCGGACGTGCTATCTTCCGCCCACAGTTGCTAGAAGTGGTATCATAAGCCCAAACGGGGGTGGGGCGAGACTCCGTCGAGCCGTGTCGACGTCTAATTAACTTGGCTCGACGGAGTCTCGCCCCACCTTGTGAAACCACTTCCAGTCATTGAAAGCCTTAATTTCCACAGCAACGAAAAAGACCGAGCGCGCGTTCCTCGTGGGCGTCGAACTCAAGTCGCGCTCAGCGTGGGAGGTCAGTGACTCGCTCGATGAACTGAACCAACTGGCCGTTACCGCCGGCGCGGACGTCGTCGGCACGGGCCGGCAGAAACTCCCGGCGCCCGTGGCCGCCACGTTCATCGGCTCGGGCAAGGCCCACGAGTTCGCCCGCCAATGCCAGCAGGACGATGTGGACACCGTCATTTTCGACGACGAACTGGCCCCCAGCCAGAGCCGCAACCTGGAACGGGTCTTCGACCGCAAAATTCTCGACCGGACCGCGCTCATCCTCGACATCTTCGCGATGCGCGCGCGCTCGCGCGAAGGCAAACTGCAAGTCGAGCTGGCGCAGCTCCAGCATTTGCTCCCGCGACTGACGCGGTTTTGGGGCCACTTGTCGCGGCAGAAAGGCGGCATCGGGATGCGCGGCGACGGCGAAACGCAGTTGGAGACCGACCGCCGCCGCGTGCAGGTGCGGATCAGCAAGATCACGGAGGAGCTGGACGTGGTGTGCCGGCAGCGCGCCACGCAACGCGCCGGGCGCCAGCGCACCCAGTGGCCGCTGGCCTCGATCGTCGGTTACACCAACGCCGGCAAGTCCACGCTCCTCAACGCGCTGACCGGCGCGCGGGTGCTGGCCGAAGACCGCCTGTTCGCCACGCTCGATCCAACGACCCGCCGGCTGCAATTGCCCACCAAACAAAACGTGCTGCTCTCGGACACGGTCGGGTTCATCCGCAAGCTGCCGCACCGGCTGGTCGAGGCGTTCAAGGCGACGCTCGAAGAAGTCGTGCGGGCCGACCTGCTGTTGCACGTGGTGGACTTGAGCCATCCGCAGGCCGAGGACCAAATCCTGGCCGTCAACGCGGTGCTCGAAGAAATCGGGGCCGCGGGCAAACCCACGCTGATGATTTTCAACAAGATGGACCAGTTCGAGACGGGCGAGCGGCTGAACCAGTTTCTGGACCGCTTTCCGAACTCGGTCGGCATCTCGGCAAAAACGCGGGCCGGCTTCGGCGAGTTGTTGGGCCAACTGGGTTCGTTGCTGCGGCCGGCGCGCGAGTTCGTGGCGCTGCGCATTCCGCATGAGCAATCCGCCGTCATTGCCCGGTTGCACGCGGTGGCGCAGGTGGTGGAACGCAATTACAACGGGCGCGCGGCGCGGTTCAAGGCGCGCATTCCACCGCATCACCACGCGGAATTCGCGGCATTCATCGTGTCGTGACCGGCGTGCGACCGGGAGGGATGGAAATTTTTCGTGTGTTTCGTGTGTTTCGCGGTTAAACCCATCTCATGTCTCAGGCGATGCGCATCAAGGACCAACCCGCGAGCGAGCGTCCGCGCGAACGGTTGATCGAGCACGGGGCGGACGCGTTGAGCCACGCAGAGTTGATCGCCATCCTGCTGCGCACCGGATTGAAAGGGGCCAACGCCGTTCAGGTCGGCCAGGAACTGATTCAGAAGCACGGCTCGCTCCGGGCGCTGGCGCAAGCTTCGGTGGATGATCTGCGGCAGGTGAGGGGCATTGGCCGGGACAAGGCTGTCACGCTGCTGGCCGCGTTCACGCTGGCGCGCAAAATGGCCAGGGAGTTGTCGTTGGAATCGCCGGTCCTCGACAACCCGGTGGCCGTGGCGGATTTTCTGCGCGAAGACAACCGGCTCAAGGAGGTGGAGACCTTCCAAATATTGTTGCTCAATACACGGCGGCGGTTGATCAAAACGTTTCCGCTGACGCTGACGCAGGGTACCAAAGACACGCTTCTGGTAAACGCGGGCGAAGTCTTTCGCGCCGCCATTGCCGCCAACGCTTCCGCCATCGTTCTGGTGCACAATCATCCCAGCGGCGATCCGGCGCCCTCCGAGTCGGACATCAAAGTCACCCGCGACCTCATCCGCGCCGGGCAGCTTCTTAAGATTGATGTCCTCGACCACATCATCCTCGGCCGGACAACGCAGGAGCGGCCCAAGGATTACGCCTCGCTGCGAGAACTCGGTTATTTCTATTCGTGACCGTAGGAGCCGACGTGAGGAGGCTCTGACTTCCATTCCGCATTCCGCACTCGGCATTCCGCATTCGAAAAATGAGCCTCCTGACGTCGGCTCCTGCGATTGCTTTCGAGTTTTCAACGGCGCGTGAATGTGTTTTGCTGACGCCGATGATTCATCCAACCGCGATCATCCATCCCGGAGCGAAGCTGGATTCGGCCGTGCAGGTCGGGCCTTATGCCGTGATTGAGGAAGGCGTGGAACTGGGCGCGAACTGCGTCATCGGGCCGCACGTGTATTTGACGGGGCAGACGACCATCGGCGCGGGCAACATTTTTCACGCCGGCTGCGTCATTGGCGACGCGCCGCAGGATTTGAAATACAAAGGCGAGCCAACCCGCCTGCGGATCGGCGACCACAACGTTTTCCGGGAACACTTCACCGCGCATCGTTCGGCCAGGGCGGGGGAAGAAACGATGATCGGCTCGCATAATTTTTTCATGGCGCACAGTCACGTGGGCCACAACGCGGCGGTCGGCCACCACGTCATTCTCGCCAACGGCGCGTTGCTGGCGGGGCACGTGAGCGTGGCGGACCACGCGTTCCTTTCGGGCAACTGCATCGTGCACCAGTTCGTGCGGATCGGCACGCTGGCGTTAATGCAGGGCGGCTCGGCCATCAGCAAGGACCTGCCGCCCTACACAGTGGCGCGCGGGGACAACGGTATCTGCGGCTTGAACACGGTGGGGTTGCGGCGGGCCGGGTTCACCGGCGGGCAGCGCCTGGAACTGAAGCGGCTGTATCACCTGCTCTTTCGCAGTCAGACGCCGTTGCGCCGCGCGCTGGCGGCGGCGCGCCGGGAGTCCTTCGGCGAGACCGCCCGTGTGTTGCTGGATTTCGTGGCGGCCAGCCGGCGCGGCGTCTGCGCGGACGTCGGGCGTCAACGGCCGGGCGAGCGTAAAGAAAGAGAAAACCTTGAACCTTGAACTTTGAACACTGAACCTTGAACGGAAAGACGTCGTTGGTGCACCCTTCAGTATTCAGAGTTCAGGGTTCAAGGTTCGAGGTTCAAAGTTCAAGGCTCGTTTTTTCAGTTTGAGGAATCTCACGCCGCATCCCTGCGCAGCTTCGCAAATAAAAACCCCCTTCCAGTTTTCCCGGAAGGGGGTTTGAAGTATCCGGCCAGCTTAGAACTTGTAAATGACGTTCAACGCCAGCAAGTGATCGTTTTGGCGCGTGCCGCTTCCGAAGTGGTCTCCGCCGTTCTTGTTCAGATCGTGGTCCCAACGGTATTCCACGCGGGAGATCACGTTGGCCCAAAGGGCGTAGTCCGCTGTGATTGTGGTGGTGACGAATTCGTCCCCGCGTATGAAGGGCGCTGCGCCTCCCAAGGAAAAACCGGGGATGTCGCCTACATGTAAGAAATAGTCGAGGCGGCAATTGAGCTTGAGCTTATCAGTCGCCTTGAAGGAAATGTATGCCGCGACGACATCCGAGTCCGATGTCGGCGCAGTGCCATGATCGGAAAGGTTCACATGGTCATACGCCACGCCCACGGCCAATCCTTCAACCGGGGTGGGAAGCGTCGCGCCCACGTAGAACCACGTGGTGTCCGGCGCGCCGCCGCCAGTGGGCCGGCCATCAATCACGGTACCGGTCAACGTGGCACCCTTGAGCGGGCCAGCACTTTCCGGGGCCGTCAGCGTGATGCCGCCCATGTAGGTTTTGATCGACTGGACCGTGGTGGAAATGCGGCCGTTGATGATACTATCCGTCGTATTGGCGATGCCGAGGCTCAGGCTGACGATGTCGTTGAACTTGTAGCTGGCCAAGAGGCCGGTGTGCTCGGTCGGCTCGATGGTGTTGCCCCAAGAACGAGTGTAGTTGGGGTTGTCACCGGCATTGAAGGTTTCGTAGCCGGTGATCGTGTCAAACACGCCCATTTTGAAATCGAGGCCGTTGCCGACCGGGACGCGCAAAGTGACAAAAGCCTGTTTGATAGCAAAGTCCGACGGAGGAAAACTGCCCGACACGGATGTCGTATTCAGAGTATTGGCATCCGGACCGAACCACAGTTCCGCCGTGTAACCGGCTGCCCACTGGCCTTCGTCCAGCGGCTTGGAGATTTTCAGGTCAACGACGTTCAGGTTGAAGCCGTCGTCCTTGGATCCTCCGCCGCCATTGGCGTATGCCGACGTTGAGACGGCAGTGCCGATGTTCCAGTGCGCTGCCGTGTTGACGTAACCACTGATCGTGGTTGCTGATGCGGCGGCGAGCACTTGTTTGGTCAGTTCGTCCGCCTGCACAACCGAACCGAGGCTGACCACCCCGGCGGCAGCCAAACCTATCGTCCATTGATTTAACTTCATTTTTTAGTTCCTCTTACGATTGTTTATTAGTTCGTTTTTATGCGTATTTAATGGATGAAACCGGTTCACCCACGCACCAAAACGGTGCATTTGCTGCGCACGTTACCAAAAGCCGGGGGGTTGACAACAACTATTTTTCAACTTTTTTTCAGCCCCCGCCCGCCCGCCGCGCCAAGTCACGGCAATCTAAATGCCTGACATGGCGGGATTTTGCAGCGGCGTCTCGGCAGAGCGCCGCCGACCGGACTGAAAATGGTTGCGCTCTGCCGAGACGCCGCTACGCCGAACTTCATGGACGCAATGCGCGATTTCGGGATCGTGGCTATCCATGAACCGTCCGAAGCCCCGCAAGGTTTTGGACTGCGCCAGTCCTCTGGCGCTTTTCCAATGGGCCAACGCTGTTGCCAAAGCGGCAGAGGACTGCCGCAGTCCAAGACGCTGGCGCGACAACGGAAGCGCTAACCGGTTCATGTCCCCGAGGCGCGTTCAAGGTTGGGGGTCGAGGCTACCCATGAACTGCGTAGCAGGAACGCTGGCCTGAGGCGCTGTTGAGGTGTCAGGCCAGGCCGAGGTTTTGCAGGATGCGCGTGGTCGAAGGCGCCTTGTTGAGCGTGTAAAAGTGCAGGCCGGGGACGCCCGCGCCCAGCAACTCCTCGCATTGGCGCGTGGCGTACTCGATGCCAAACTCGGCCACGGCCGCATCGTTGTCGGCGCGCTTTTCCAGTTCCGCCAGCAGCGGCGCCGGCAGCTCCGCCCCGCACAGCGCCGTGAAGCGTTTGATCTGCGAGGCGCTGAGGATGGGGATGATCCCCGGACAGACCGGCACCGCGACGCCCAGCCGGGTCAGGTAATCGCGGAACTGGAAAAAATCCGGGTTGTTGAAGAAAAACTGGGTGAGCACAAAGTCGGCCCCGCAATCAATCTTGGCCTTGAGCCGCTGCCAGTCCACCCACTTGCCCTCCTGGCAGGCGATGTGGCCTTCAGGAAAACCGGCCGTGCCGATGCAAAACCCGCCCAGTTGCTTGAGGAAGGTGACCAGTTGCCAGGAAAACTCGAAGCCGCCCTCGGTGGTCTTGAAGTCACCGGTGCCTTCGGGCGGGTCGCCGCGCAGCGCCAAAATGTTCTGGATGCCCAGGCTGCGGGCCTGTTCGATGACGTCGCGCAGTTGCTCCCGCGTGGAGTTGACGCACGTGAGGTGAGCCATCGCGGTGAGACCGTGCTCGCGCTGGATGCGGTCCACGATCCTCAGCGTCTTGTCGCGCGTGCTGCCCCCCGCGCCGTAGGTGACCGAGCAGTAATCGGGCTTGAGCCGCATCAGGGCGGGGATGGTTTTTTCCAGCAGATTGCGGTCGCCTTCATCGGTTTTGGGCGGAAAAAACTCAAAGGAGATGACCGGCTTTTTCGCCGCGCCTTTGGCCGCATGGATGTCCCGGATGAATTGCACTGGCGGCCAACGTGCGCGAAACCCGGCGGACGTTCAAGCCCGCATTGCGCGACACCACCTTCACGGGCTGCTGCGGTGCAAATCAACTTTTCGACGCGCGAATGAACCATTCTCATTATCACAGAACTGAACAGACTGTGTAAAAGCCGGCCCCGAGCGATCGTCCTCGTCCTGGTAAATCCGCGGAAAATCGAGCACGAGGTTGAGGGGAGACGTTGCACACTGTTTCTGAAGCCCGGTGTCAATGAGAGGCGTCCATTTACTGATTTGCTCCCGTCTCCATATTGTGAACAAGTTGCCAATGAAATCTGATTGACCCGGACGGCCTTTGTGTGTCGAGATGGATACTTGCTGTACACAGGTTGATTGACGACATGCCAAAAGCCGCACAGAAAAACGGGCCTCCGCGAGCGGCCATTCCCAGCAGGTACGACGCGCACAACCGGGTGCTGGAAAAAACCTACGGTGCGCTGGCCGACCTCCGCCGGGAGCTGGCCGATTCCAAAACCGCCGTGGCGGAGCGGACCGAGTTGCTGAATTATTTCGCCGATTGCGGCGA
Organism: uncultured Verrucomicrobiota bacterium; assembly: GCA_964539075.1. Taxonomy (GTDB): domain Bacteria; phylum Verrucomicrobiota; class Verrucomicrobiia; order Limisphaerales; family CAZIFU01; genus CAZIFU01. Next base: position 16,447 of record CAZIFU010000254.1, read on the forward strand.
TTCGCAGCGCGCCTGGCTGTTGCTGGAGGATTATTTCGAAAAGATCAGGCTCTCGCGCAAGGACTTCTCGGGTTCCGACTGGTGGCCGCGCCTGCTGGCCGCGCAGGGCCGGGCGCGCCTGGAGGAAACCGCCCTGCTGTTTCTGCGCGCCAACCGCCCGGTGCCCACCGAACTGTATCCCTACGCGAACTTCGAGCGGCTGGCCGAAATGCAGCAAGCCGAACAGGACCAGAAGATGGTCCGGGAACTGGAACACTGGCTGGCCCCCGCCCTCGCCACGGTGCTGGACGGACCGCGGGCGGCCTTGCGGGTGGTTTGCCGCATCCTGCCCTCGCCGGAAAACCCCGCCTTGCACGGGTTGGCCGTCGAGTTCGCCGTGGCGCGCGCCCGCAATGGCGAAAAAATCAAACCCGTGCCCGATCTGCTCGACCTCCACTACCGCGCCACCGTCGAACAAAAACAGTTTTCCTCCGCCGACTGGGAATTCATTGAATGGCTGGCGGAGACTTACCCGCCCGAAGACGCCCCGCTGCACACGCTGGTGTTGACCGGCACCGCGCTGTTGCACTGGCTGGCGCGGTGGGGCGACACCCGCCGGCTGGAACTGGCCGGCACGCAAACCGCGCTGACTTTCCACGGCGAAGTGGCGGAGCTGTCCCCGTACCTGGAGGAGATTGATGCCGAACTGTCCCTGACCAATCGTCTGAGGCTGCCCAACGGTGAAGGGAAATTTTTCAACCACGTCCGTTTTTTCGCCGGCCGTCCGCCCCTCGCGCTGGTGGAGGACCGGTTTTACCTCGTGCGCAACGCGCCGGCGGCAGCGCTCTTCGGCCAGTGGGCCGACACTCCCGCGATCCCGGTGCGCAAACTCAGCCACCGCCTGCTCACCCATCTGCGCAAAAACGGGCCGCACCATGGTGGCGACTGGGAGCAGCTTTGCGTGGCGCACAAAGCGCGGCCGCAATTTATTTTTGAACTGGCCGACGAGACGCTGCGCCTGCGGCTGCTGGCGCGCAGCGAACGCGACCAGAGCCTCTGGCAATGGGACGGCCACGAATGGCAGCCCGCCGGCCCCACGCAGCGCCCGACCGGGAAACCGGAAGTGCTCGACGATCCGCGGCTGGAACCGGCCGCGGCCTGGTTGCTCCGGCTCGACTGGTTCACGCCGGAGCCGGGCCTCTGGGTGGGCGACGCCAGCGTGGTTTTTCTCAATTCCCTCGCCGTCGCCTGGCCTGAACGCCCCGCCGCCGCGGAGTATCTGGGCAACCCGGCCTTTCAGCGCCTCTTCCTCGCCCCGCGGCCGCTCCGGCCCAGACTGATTTTGAACAGCAGCGGGATCGACTGGTTCACCGTCTCCACCGCGTGGGAACAGGAAAGCCTTCGCCTGACGCCGGCGGATTTGCGGCAGCTTCAATCGGCCACGGGACGGTTCGTGAAACTGCCCGACGGCGGCTGGATTGAACTGGACGCCGACGCCGTGCATCAGGCGCATGAGACGCTGGCCGACTTCGGCTTGGACGGTTTGAGCGCGGTGCCGCAGCAGGTGTCGCTCATGCAGGCCACGCAATTTGAGGAAACCACCTGGCAACGGTTCGCCGACCAGCCGCACACCAAAATCCTCCGGCAACGGCTGGCGGATTTCACGGGCATTCCGGTCGTGCCGCTGCCGCCCAACGTGCGGGCCGATTTGCGTCCCTACCAAAAGAGCGGGTTCGATTTCCTCTGCCATCTCTCGGAGTTGAAACTGGGCGGGGTGCTGGCCGATGACATGGGGCTGGGCAAGACGCTGCAGACACTGGCCTGGCTGACGTATTTGAAGGAGCGGCACGCGGGCAAACCGGCGCTGGTGATCTGCCCGGCATCGGTCCTCCACAACTGGCGCCGGGAAGCCAACCGCTTCACCCCGCATCTGAAAGTGCTCGTGCTGGAAAGCGGCGCCGCCCGCCACAATCTCCGACAGCAGATCCCCCAGCACGATTTGATCGTCACCAATTATGCGCTGTTGCGCCGCGACCTGGCTGCGCTGCAAAAGTTCGAGTTTCGCGCTGTCATTCTCGACGAGGCGCAGTTCATCAAGAATCCGGCGGCGCAAGTGACCCAGTCGGTCAAACAATTGCGGGCCGGCCACCGGCTGGCGCTGACGGGCACGCCGCTGGAGAACCGGCTGCTGGATTTGTGGAGCATCCTGGATTTCGTCCAGCCCGGCTACCTCGGCACGCAGACGGAGTTCGTCGCGCATTACGAGCCGAAGGGGGAGGACGCAGCCTGGGCGCAAAAAACCGCCCGGCGCCGGCTCTCGGCCCGGCTGCGCCCGCTGTTGTTGCGCCGCCTCAAGCGCCAGGTCGCGCAGGACCTGCCGGAGCGAATCGAGGAACGCCGCGACTGCGCGCTGGGCGATCCGCAACGGAAACTTTACCTGACCGAACTGCGCCGCAGCCGGGAGCAGGTGTTGCAGAGCGTCGCCGAAAACGGCCTGGCCCGGAGCAAAATCCACGTGCTGGCCGCGCTCACGCGGCTGCGCCAGATCTGCTGCCATCCGCAACTGGTGGGCAACGACACGCTCTCGGGCAAAACCGAAACGCTCTTCGAGTTGCTCGAACCGTTGCTGGCGGACGGCCAGAAGGTGCTGGTCTTCAGCCAATTTGTCCAGATGCTCAAGCTGCTCGAAAAGGAATGCGCCCAGCGCCAGATTTTCACCCACCTGCTCTCCGGCGAAACCAAAAACCGCCAGGAAGTGGTGCAGACCTTTCAAAATGACCCCAACGCAGCGGTGTTCCTGTTGAGCCTGCGCGCCGCCGGCACCGGGCTGAACCTCACCACTGCCAGTTACGTCGTGCTCTACGACCCGTGGTGGAACCCCGCCGTCGAGGCGCAGGCCATCGACCGCTCGCATCGCATCGGCCAGACGCGCACGGTGATCGCCTACCGCCTGATCGCCCCGGGCACGGTGGAGGAAAAAATCTGGGAGTTGCAACAACGCAAGGCGCAGACGATCAGCGACGTGCTCGGCGAAGAAGGCTTTGCCCGCAGCCTGTCAAAGACGGACCTGGAATACTTGTTTGCAGAGGACTGAGGGGTTGGGAAGGGGACGGTAATCAGTTGGCAGTGATCAGTCCTCGATGGGGATGCCTTTGTTCAGCGACAACGTTGCCTGCCACTGATTACTGAGAACTGATTGCTTCTCCGAAATGGCTGTCCGACTTGGATTCGAACCAAGACAAAGGCCTCCAAAGGGCCTTGTGCTACCATTACACCATCGGACAATCCGCTGACAAACTAACGCACCCCACTCTGGCTGCAAAGGGAAAATTCCGGATGGAGCAGGAGGGACGGGCTGACGAAAATGTGTTACACGTGTAACATATTTTCGTCACGCCACCCGGCCCGGGGAAGGTGTATTCCGGCCATTGGTCTAGAGCGGCACCACCGTCGTCCAGCACCTTTCACCGAATTTGCCCTGGAACTTTTCCACCAACGATTCCGCCTCCGGTCGCCCGGCCGCCAGGGCAAAAGTCGTGGAGCCGCTGCCGGACATGAGCGCCGCTGCCGCGCCGTTGGCCCGCAAAAAATCCTGAAACAACGCCAGCAACGGATATTTTTTCAACGCGGCCGCTTCGAGCGAATTGTAGAAGGCCCCACCCGCTGCCCTCAGATCGCCGCCCTGCAACAAGGCGATCAACTCCCGGGCGCGTCCCGGCCGGCCCTGGAGCGCCACGGGATAATTCGCCAACTGTTGATAGGCCCACGCCGTGGAGATGCCGAAGCCGGGATAAATCAACACGAGGAAGACGCCGCGCAAGGCCGGGAAAAAATCCAGCGGCTGGATGCGCTCGCCGCGGCCCGTGGCCAGCGCCGGGCCGGCTTGCAGAAAAAACGGCACGTCCGACCCAAGCGCCGCGGCCAGTTCCTGCAGTCGCGCCGCGGACAATGGCCGGCCAAAAAGTTCGTTCAACCCCAGCAGCGTGGCGGCCGCGTTGCCGCTGCCGCCGCCCAACCCCGCCGCGAGCGGGATTTTCTTTTCCAGATGGATGCGCACGCCGTCCTTGAGGCGGGCCGCCTGCAGGAATTGCGTGGCGGCGCGGTGGACCAGATTGGTGGCATCCACCGGCAGGGCCGGGTCGCTGCAGGCCAGTTGAATGCCGGGCGCGGCAAGGTCGAACCGCAAGGTGTCGCACAACGCCACCGGTTGCAGCACGGTCTCCAGTTCATGAAAGCCGTCGGGGCGTTTGCCCAGGATGTTGAGCAGAAGATTGACCTTGCAAGGCGATGAACGTTCCAGGGTCATCAAACAAAAAAGCGCCAACACCGGAATGTTGGCGCCGGGGAAACGCGGAGTTTAGTAATCAAAAATCCGGAAGCGGCTGCCCGGGAAATGCGGGGCGATGTCCCCGCCGGAGAAGCCGATCGAGGCATCCGTGCTGAAGGCCGAGTCCGCAATAAAGTTCGGCTCGTAGCTGGCCGGGTAAACCGGGTACTGGGGCTTGAGGATGGGCCCGTAATCGCCGTGGCTGTGGTTGGGAATCGGAAACGTGGCGATCTCATAAACGCCGGTCAGCGTGCGCACCAGGCTCCGGTTCACTCCCCGGATAAAACCGGCGGTGTAGGCGGAGTCATTGTTGTCCCACAAGGCGGTTTGCTCCATCGAGCGGGTGATTTCGCCCATGCGAGTGAACTCGATCAGATTGCTCAGGCCGCGCCCCATTTTTTGTTCCGGTCCGGCGCAGCCCGTGAAGCAAAGCGCGGCGCCAGCGGTGGCGGCCAGCAGGGAAAAGGTATTACGCATAGGATTTGACTGGCAGTCTAGCGCGCGCGGCCGGGTTGTAAAGCGCGTTTTCACGCGGCTTAATCCCCGGTCGGCATGAGGTTCTTTTGCGCCTCGCGTTTGCGATCACGCCGGTCCCAATACCAGGCGATCCAGACACTGATCTCGTAAAGGACCTGGAGCGGGAGGGCCATCATCACCTGGGTCAGGACTTCCGGGGTCGTCAACACCGCGCCGAGCACCAGGTTGATCACGATCATGTAGCGGCGGAAACCGGCCAGCCCCTTGTAGGTCACGATCCCCAGCTTCACGAGGATGAGGATCACCACCGGCATCTCGAAACCCAGACCCATGCCGAGCATGAATTTGCAGACGAAGCTGATGTATTCCTCCGCGCGCCATTGGAAAGCCGCGAAGCCCAGCCACTGCGAATATTTGACCGAGGCGTTGAGCGCCAGCGGCAACAGGATACAATAGCAAAAGGTCACGCCGGACGTGAACAACCCCAGGCCGATGACCAGCCCGCGGCCCATGTATTTCCGCTCTTTGATCTTCAGCGCGGGCAGGACGAATTGGATGATGAAGTAGATGAGGAACGGCGAGGCCAGCGCGATGCCGCCGTAGATGGCCACCTGGAACGCCACCCAGAAACCGCCCACCGGGCTGAAGTTGGCCAGCGTGAAGAGCGGCGGCGGCCTGGCCGGATTCGACTCCGGCTGCAGGCCGAGGATCAGGTTGGTGCCGACCTGGACCGGCACCAGTTGGAAGGTCACGGAATCATTGGTGCCGAGCAACGCCCGCGCCGGGTGATTCGTATCCACGTGGAAGACGCCGAGATGGTTGGTCCCCAGCTGAAAGGTGATCGTGTGTTCCTGTTTACGGTAGAACTTCTCCGCCTTGACCAGCGGCCGCATCAGAATGTCGTGGGTGATGAAGCTGCCCGCCGCCAGGCAAACCACAATGCCAACGCCAATCGCCGCGCAGCTTTTGATGAGCGTCCAGCGAAAATCCTCCAGATGTTCGAGGAAGGATTTCACAGCGCCGCCCCCGTCCTCCTCCTCCGGACGCGGGCCTTCGTCGGGTCTTTTAGCCATGGCTCAACCCGCGCAAAATCAATCAGGTCTTCGGCGTATTGGAAGGGGACGCGCTCGTCGAGGCCGTTTCAGAATTGGCCGGGGGCAAATTCCGCGGCGGGGGTGGAGGCGGGTTGGGTTCGTCTTCCAGGGCGGATTGCAGGTCGCGCTGGACGTCGCCGGAAGCTTTTTTGAATTCCTTGATTCCCTGGCCCAGCCCTTTGGCCAGTTCCGGCAGTTTCTTGGCGCCGAACAAAATGAGCACCACCGCCAGGATCAGAATCAGTTCCCAACCGCCAATGAATCCTGCGAACATGTTTTGCATAAAACGTGGTTGAAAGGACTACCCCTTGCCGATCGTATCGCGGCTGGCCTTTTTGAATTCCTTGACCCCCTGGCCCAGCCCCTTGGCCAGTTCGGGCAGCTTTTTCGCGCCGAACAAAATGAGCACCACGGCCAGGATCAAGACCATCTCCCAACCACCGATAAAACCGGCAAAGATAATATTCATAGGAAACTTCAGGGCAGCTTAAGCCACGAAGGCGGCCAAGTAAAGCGCCATTCACCTGGACGGGGCCGGGGGCCGGAAAGTTACGGTTTGGGCTTCAAGAGGACAAATTCGCCCCGGCGGTTTTTGGACCAGGCGGCCTCGTTGTGCCCCGGATCGGCCGACTGGTCTTCGCCATAACTCCTGGTGATGATGCGATCCGCGCCAACCCCCAGACGAATGAGGTACTCGCGCAGCGCCATCGCCCGTCGTTCGCCCAGCGAACGGTTGTACTCCTCGGTGCCGCGCTCGTCGCAATGGCCTTCAATCAGCAATTTGTCCTCACGATTGCTCCGGAAATACTTGGCCACCGCCTCCAGTTTGCCCTTCTCGCCGGATTTCACCGCGTAGCGGTCATAATCAAAATAGGCGGTGAAGGCCTTGAAGGCCTCGCGGTCCTTCAACATCCCCTCGAACTCTTCCATGCCGGCCAACGGCGTTCCAAACGGATTCGTGTCCGGAGTAACGGGCCTTTGCGCATCAATCGGAGGGTTCGGTCCCGATTCGCCCACCGTGGTTTTTTTGCCGTAGATGGGGGTGATGCCGGGTTTCGGATTCTTGCAACTGACAACTCCGAGCGACAATACCAGTGTCAGCGCCAGCAGATTAAAAAAATGAGATTGTTTCATTGTCATATCCATAGAAGCGGGGAGGTTTTATCTGGCCCAACTGGGCTGCGAGCAACTTCCCGAATTCTGGGCCGCATCCTTCCAACGTTTGGTGGGCACGTCAAGCACAGAGAGCACGCGCCGCCCGCTGCCGGCACGCCGCGCGAAAATCACCGTGCGCGAGTTCGGCGCCCACGACGGATCCTCGCCGGAGACCACCACCCGGGCCTCGCCGCCCGCCGCGGGGATGATGCAAATCTCGAAATTACCCATCTGCGCCGTGAACACGATCCACTTGCCGTCCGGCGACCAGTCCGGCTCGGAGGGACTCGACACGCCGGAGGTCGGAACGCGCTGCAACGCGCCGCCGGCGGCCGGGACTTTCGCCAGCGTGCGGTGCTCGTCAATCTTCGTGGCAAAACAAATCGTTTTGCCGTCCGGCGACCAACAGGGCGACGACTCGTCCTCGCGGGTTTTCGTCAGTTGCCGCAGGTTGGTGCCGTCCGCATTGGCCACATACACGTCCGGGCTGCCGCCTTTGCTGAGGATCATCGCCACTTGATGGCCATCGGGCGAAACCGCCGCGCTGGTGTTCAGGCCGGAGTAACGGGCGATCACCCGGCGCGCGCCAGTGTCCAGGTCCTGTGAAAAAATATCCGGGTTGTCCAGCTTGTAGGACGTGTAGTAGAGCACGCGCTGGCCCGGCACCCAGCAGGGCGCCGCCACGATCGTGTGGTCCGCCGTGATGGCCGTCGCGTTGTGGCCGTCGAAATCGGCGTGCATGATCTCGCTGCTTCTGCCGCTGCCCGATTTGAAGGCGATCTTGGTCTGGGCGATGCCTTTGATTTGCGTGATGGCCAGCACGATGTCGTCGGCCAGCCGGTGGGCCTGCGCGCGGAGTTTGCCGCCGCTGTAGGCCCGGGCCAGCAGCGAGACCTTGCTGACGGCGTCGGTGACGCGGCCCTCGACACGTTCGGTGTTGGCGCCGCTGATCAAATATTGCGCCTTGTCCGGCGCGACGAATTCAAAACCCATCACGAACAAATCAAACCGCAGCACGGCGTCCACCTCGCCGGTGAAGCCGCTGAGCGCGACGGGGATGGGTTTGACCGTTTCACCCCGGCTGTTGCGGGTGATGTCAATTTCCTCCTGCGCGGGCAGTCGCGCGACGGCGAGCAGCGCCAGGAGCGCATTGAGGAGAACGAGCGGTGTGAGGGAACGATTTTTCATCCGGGAGAACGTTTGCCTTTGAGATTGAAGTTGAGGGTGAAGGTGCGGTGCTCTTCCTTCGCGCCTTCGGGAAACGACTGGCCGATGGAGGTGACCCGGTCCAGCGCCGCGCGCACGGATTTGTCCAGCGCGGCAAGGCCGGAGGATTTGATGATCGTGGCCGAGAGCACCGTGCCATCCCGCTGGATGGTCACTTTGACCTGCACCGTGGCGCTTTCATCGGAGACATCCTGCGGATCAATCCAGGCGTGGTCGTAAACGCTTCTGACCCATTGCGCGTAATTGGCATACGTCGCGCCGCCCGGCCCCGGCACCTCGATGGTCATTACCTTGGACAAACCTTGTTCGAGGCTTTGGACGGATTTGCCGACCGCCGCGCGTTGTTTCGCATCGGTGGCGGCCTTGGTGGCAGCCTTGGTGGCGGCGGCCTGTTGCGCCGAGGAGTCGTCGGGTTTGCGTGTGACCAGTTTGTCCAGGCCGAGGTCCCGTTTCGGCGCGGTTTTCTCGGGCGGAGTTTTCGCAGTTTTGGTTTTTTCCAGATCCACTGCCTTCTTCTCAGGTCGTTTCACTTCCTTGGTCGGCGCAGGAGCGGGATCGGCTGCCTTGACCGGTTTCACGGGTTCAGGCTTGGGGGGCGCCGGTTCGGGCGGCGTTGGACTGGCGGCCGGCGGCGGCGGCGCGGCCTGGGGGCTTCCTCCGCCATACATCAACTGGTCCACCAGTTTGGCCGGGATGAAATTAATCACCGGCAGCGCCTCTTTTTTTTTGCCCGCCAGGAACGCCGGGCCGAACAGGATGACCAGCAGCAGCAGCAGATGCAGGCCAGCGGAGGCGACAAAGCATTTTTTCTGCAAGCGGTCCATCAGCGTTTGAGGGGTTCGGTGCGCAGCGACAGGCGCGTAATGCCGAGATCTTCGCAGCGTTGAATCACCGCCGCCACGTGTTTATAGAGGCCGTTGCCATCGGCGCGAATAAAAACCACCAGGTTCGGATTCGCCTTGTATGACTTGGCCAGTTCCAGCGCGATCTGGTCCAGCGACGCACGCCGGCCCGCCAGCAAATAATTCCCCTGCGGGCTGACTTCCACCGTGCGAATGTCGTTCTTCTCCAGCGGCCGGTCCGGCTTGCCGCCCGGCGGCAATTTCAAGTCCAGCCCCTGTTCGAGCAACGGCGTGGTGATGACGAAAATGATCAACAGCACGAACGCCAGGTCCAACAGCGGCGTGATGTTGATGTCGCTCAACGTGACCAGCGAATTGCGTTGGGAAAAGCGGCGCATGACTATTCGTCCACCACGGGGGGGGACGGTCTGAGTTCGCGCGGCTTATTCATGAAATTGTTCATCAACCAGGCGAGCAGTGCAAACGCCACCAGACCCACCACCAGGATCACGACCTCCTGCGCGGAGAGCCGGCGCCAGGTGCGGTGCCGGCGCCGGTGCAGATTTTTGCCGCACACCACGCAGCGTTTGGCAATCCGCTCGTTGGACTTGCCGCAATGCAGGCAGGCCAGGTAAAGGTGCGCCCCGCACCGCCGGCACGTCTCGTCGCGCCGCTCGTTCTCGTGGCCGCACTTGGCGCACTGCACCACGTCTTCGATTTCCGAAGACCGGCCCGCACCGGATGCGTCATCCGCTTTCATCGTCCTTGAGATATTCCGTCTCCATTTTCGAGACGAGTTCCTGGGCGAAATTATCCAACTCGACCGTCAACACCCTCAGATTATGCACCAGCCAGTTGTAGCCGAACATGGACGGAATGGCCACCAGCAAACCGGCCACCGTCGTCACCAGCGCAGCCGCCACCCCCGGCGCCATTGTCGCCAGGTCGGCCTTGCCCGCCAACGCCACGTAGCTGAAGGCGCTCATCACGCCCCACACCGTGCCCAGCAACCCCAGAAACGGCGCGCCGCTCACGGCAATCGCCAGCATAATCAATCCCGATTCCAGTTTCAAGGACTGCTGCGCCACCGTCCGCTCCAGCGTCCGTTTCACGTGCTCCATGCCCTTGAGCGAAATAAACTGTTTGCGGCCGCCCTCCGGGGATTTCAGCCGGCTGTCCAGCTCCTGGCAACCTTCCTGATAGACGGCAAACAAAGGGCAACCCTCCGCCTGCACCCGCCGGTCGTAAATGCCCAGCACGCTTTTTTGCGCGCGAAACTCGGTGTCGAAATACAGATTCAACCGCTTGGCCTGGCGCATTTGCAGGGCCTTCATCACCATCACCGACCACGCGAAGATGGAAAAGATCGCCAGGACGATGATGATGGCCTTGCCTTCCGGCGTGGCTTTGCCCCACACGTAAAGCAGGTCCGACGCGGCAAAAAAATGGCTGGAAAACGACATCAAATTCATCCCGACACAGCTTGTTCCCGGTGGGCCATGATGTAACGCCGCCACGCGAAATGGTCAAAGGCTTTCAGCATCTCCGCGTAATATTTTTTTGCCAGACTCGCCGCACCTCGACTCCACCGCTGTAAAATTTTGAACTTTGAACTCCCCCGTCAGGTTGTTAGTTTCACCCGCCGACGATGAGCGCGCCTGCCGCCAACCCCACGCCCCAACGTCCGGGCCGCTGGCGTTTGCAGGAAAGCGGCCTGCTCGCGGTGGTCCTGCTACTGGGCCTGTTGCTCACCTTCTGCGGCGGCACGGTCAAGACGCCGCGGTTTCAAACCGACGCGCAAGGCCAGCGCCAGCGGGTGTTCTTCACCAATTCCGACGGTGAGCGGGTCCCCGCGTTCGAGGAAAAAAACAAATTCCTCAACGCCCGGAACCTGGCGCAACTGGCCAAGGACACCAGCTTCATCGCCATCATGGCGGTGGGCGCGACTTTTGTCATCATCGCCGGCGGCATTGATTTGTCCGTTGGCGCCATCTACGCGCTGGCCTCGGTGTTGGGCGCGCTGGTGTTCCGCTGCTACGGCCCCGATGGGCTGCACAGCCACGTTTCAGCCTGGGTGGGCTTGCCGCTGGGTCTGTTCACCTGCCTGGGCACGGCCATCGCCTGCGGCCTGTTGAATGGCGGGATGATCATCGCGCTGCGCGTCCACCCGTTCATCATCACGCTGGGCACCATGGCAATCTTCCGCGGCGTGGCGTTCGTGATCACCCGGGGTCAATCCGTCGGCGGTTTCCCGCAGGCCTTCCGCGACCTGGTCCGCTGGGAAACCGGCGGCGGACTGAGTCTCGTGCCGCTGGGTGTGATGGTCCTGGTGGCGATCCTCGGCGGCCTGTACCTGGCGCGCCTGGCCGCCGGGCGGCGCATTTACGCCGTGGGCGGCAACGAACTGGCCAGCCGTTACAGCGGCATCCGCATCGAGCGGGTCAAGTTGAGCGTGTTCATTTTCTCGGGCCTGACCGCCGGCATTGCCGCGCTGCTCTCGCTGGGCTACTATGGCGCCGCGACTTCCGGCGACGGCCAGGGTTACGAACTGAATGTCATCGCCGCCGCCGTGGTGGGCGGCGCGAGCCTCTCCGGCGGCAAAGGTTCGGCGCTGGGCGCGTTGCTCGGCGCGCTCATCATCCAGATGATTGCCACCGGCATCGTCATCCTGGGCATTGACCAGAACTACAGCCAGATCATCATCGGCGCCGTGGTGATCGTCGCGGTGCTGCTTGATCAACTGAACAACTGGCTGATGAAACGGCGGATGAGCCGCGCAACCTGATCACGCCAAGGTGGGGCGAGACTTGTCGAGCCGAGTTGGCCCCAAGGTGGGGCGTATGACCGCGCGCCAGCGTATCGAGTGCGGCGACATGAGTCGCCGCTTTGGGTTGATGGTCAGACGTGACAGCGCCGGCTCGGGCCGGCGCACTCCATACGCTTCGCGCGTTCGAACACCTTCATGCAGCGCTGACCTTCCCACCTCGTCTCGCCCCACCTTCACTGCAAGCCCACGTGGTGGAAGCGTTTCGTGATCAGGAAATTCAGGCCGCCGGTTTGCGCGCCGTCGTCCATCCGCGCAGGGCAGGCGTCCCGCCTGCCGGTTGACGGGGCATCCTGCCCCGTGTTCGCGGAGGCGCGGTCGGGCAATGACCGCCGGGCAGGATGCCCGGCTCACCGGCAGGCGGGACGCCTGCCCTACGTCACGCCACGCCCGCCGTAAGCCCGGATCATTTTCCCAGCAGGAAGAACAACTGCGGACCGTCGGAAGCCGCCGGGTTGGTCTGCGGGTTGGCCTGGCTGGTCGCGTTGGTCCACGGACCGGTCACGGTGGACGCGGATTTCAGGTTCTGGGCGAACGGCACCGTCGGCCAGGACAGGGTGACGTTGCCGCCCGACTGGCTGAGGCTCAGAAAGAATCCTTCCGCCGCGCCGAGGTCGAAATTGGCGCCCTGCGGCCGGGGCACGCCGCGTTGATCGGTGGGCAGCCCGCTGCTGGTCGCGTTGAGGGCCGGGCTGCCGGCCAGGGGCGGCATGGTTTGCGTGGGGCCGCCGTAGTTGCCGAGCGGGGCGAGTATGGGGATCCCGTTTGTTAGGTTACTGGTACCGGTGAAGGGACCACGCACATTGATGTCGCCAGAGTTCCCGGCGACGATGGAATTGGTCATCGTCAAGGTGTTGGCGTTTCGAATACCAGCGCCATCGCTCGCCGTATTGCTGCAAATCGTACTCTGGTTCACCGTCATCGACGTGGAATTGTTGTAAATGGCGCCGCCGCTGAAACTGGATAAATTCAGGGCGAGCGTGCATTCATTCAGCACCAACGGGCCGCTGTTGAAAATGGCACCGCCGTAGGTGGCGGCTCTGTTGCCAGCGAACGTGCATTGGTTCAGCGTCAACTTACCGACGTTGTGAATGGCGCCGCCGTCGCTCAAGCTATTGCCATTGGTTATTGTCAGCGCAGTCAACACGTTGGTGACGCCGCTGGGCAGGCTAAATATGCGACTGGAATTGATGCCATTGAGGGCGATGCCGCCGGGCAGCGCGGAGGCGTCAATGGTGAGGTTCTTGTCCAGCGTGATCTGGCCATTGGTGAGCAGGATGGTCGCACCGGAGAGCGCGGGATCGAAGTTGATGGCGTCTCCGGCAATGGCGTTCGCGATGGACTGCCGCAATGAGCCGGCGCCGCTGTCCAAAGTGTTGGTGACCGTGAGCGTGGCGGCCGGCGCCGCCCCCACGCCGAGCGCGAGGAGCAGCGCGGCGGCGAAGGTGCGGCGGAGCGCCGAGCACCGGCTCGGCAGCGTTTGGTGTCCACGCTTCAGCGTGTCGGCGGGCATCGGACACCCTAAAGGGTGGACACCGTGCTCGCGGTTCGCGCCGGGTCGGAGACCGGCGCTCCGAATTACGGCGGCGGCGCGGACGAGGAAACGATGGAGGGAGGATGGATTTTTCATGATGGGTAGTGATATGGAGCAGACTTGCCGCGTGGAATCGAAGTGGGTGTCCGTGGTCGCGAAGCGTTTGGAGTGCGGCGACGCGAGTCGCCGCTGTTGATTTAGGGTCGGACGCGAAAGCGCCGGCTCGGGCCGGCGCACTCCATGCGCTCCGCGACTCCCTGGCGACACCGCGGCGTCAGCGCGAGGCGACGGGACGGGCTGGACGCAGGAAGAGAGCAGGTGCATGGGCATGTTTTGGGTTTCCCCAAGAACGGCGAGGCGTGAACCGCCGGCATCCCAAGCAGTTGAAGGAGAATCTGTGGCCAAGATGAAGCCCGT
>CAZIFU010000255.1:0-47712 GCA_964539075.1 uncultured Verrucomicrobiota bacterium
CGGCAACAGTGGAAAAAATAATGGCGAAAGTAGAGCGGGCACGACAGAAACTCGAAGAGATCAAGCCCGGCTGGTCCCAAAGAAAAAAGCGCAAAAAGCGGAGATAATATGTATAGTCATTTAAGAAACACTACACTAGAGTGATTGCCAGTAATAATTTTCGATGTATGTTGTTCATGAAAACTCCCCTCACCCGGTCCCGCCACGGCGGGACCACCCTCTCCCCTCATCCGATGAGGGGAGAAGGCAGGGTGAGGGAAGTCTCTGCGCGGTGGATAATCGGTTTGTTTCGGAAATGTCTCTTGCCAATCAGTCCAGGATTACCGACATGCGCTGGCTGAAAATTCTTTTGTTGCTCGTGATGATGGGCGCGCCCCGCTTTGCGGCACAGGCAGCCGAGGCGGCCATCGTCAAGGTGTTGCCCCATTTCCTCGACGCGCAGGGCCGCCACACCCTCGCCCCCAGCCTCTACGAGCGCGACGCTTATCAGGCGCAGCTCCGCAAGCATCCCGAACAACGCTCAGCCCTCCGCTTCGACATTCAATGGAAAGCGCGCCCGGGGGGCGCGGACCCATTGAAGCTGCGCCTCGAGATTCGCGGCAGCAAAGCGGGCCTGGACAAGCCGCTGGTCCTGGAGCAGGCGGTCAAAGCTCCCAGCGGGTTCAGCCGCTGGTCGTCGCTCACGCTCGCCGGCGAGACGTTCAAACAATGCGGCGAAGTCACCGGCTGGCGCGCCACGCTCTGGCAGGGCGACCGGCAATTGGCCGAACAGAAATCCTTCCTGTGGTGAGACGCGGCCAGCGCGCGCATCTCAGTTTTTACGAAGCCCGACGCAGGGGTCGAAAAGCTCCAAATTCCAAACTCCAACGTCCAGAGAAACATCCAACACCAAACCTCAAAAGGCACCCGAAGCGTTGTTTGGTGTTTGAGATTTGGAGCTTCTCTGGTGCTTGGAGGTTGGAGCTTGGTGCTTCGCTCAGCCCGTGCGCAGAAAGTGAAATGCGCCCCGTCCGGCCAACCCGGAGTTTTCCCCTTGTCGGAATCCCTTCCGGCTTGTAACAATCTGGCCCGTCCGCGCGTCTGCTGAAAAGCCCATGACGACCATCACCCCCACCCCGTATTAAGCTATGAAGACCCACTTCCAACGAACAGCCCTCTTTGCCGCAGCACTGATCCTCCTGGCTGGCGCAATTTCCCACCGCGCCGCCGAAACCGACGGCATTGACTGGAACCGCGCGAATCAACTGCACCGCAAGGCGCAGAGCGGCGAGAAGCTCTCGCCCGAGGACCAAGACTACTACGAACGTGCCAAGGCCGCGCGGGGCAAAGGCAAATCGCCGCAAACCGCACACGCCGACGCGCCGGCCAAATGGACGAAACACCTCACGCCGCTCACTGAATTGGGCACGGGCGATTACAAAGGCCAGGACGGCGGGCTTTACGGCGGCGGACGCAACGAGCCACCGAAAGTCCACCTCGAAGCCGCGTTGAAGGAAACCGCCAGCATCGAGACGCTCGACGAAAACGGGAAGCCCTCCCCGGACGGCAAGATCGTCCTGCTCGGTGTCGGCATGTCGAACACCACGATGGAATATTCGCGCTTCAAGCAGATTGCCGACCTGGACCCGGCGAAGTCACCGAAGGTCGTCCTCGTGGACGGCGCGCAAGGCGGACAGGATGCGCGCAAGACCTCGGACCCGGCCTATGTGTTTTGGCGCAACATCGAGGACCGGCTCAAGAAGGCGAATGTAACGGCGAAACAAGTGCAGGTCATCTGGCTCAAGCAGGCGATCATCGAACCGCATGCTGAGTTCCCCGCCGAAGCAAAACGCCTGCAAGGGTATCTCACGACGATCGTGAACATCATCAAGGAGCGTTACCCGAACGCGCGCCTCTGCTACGTCTCCAGCCGCACCTACGGAGGCTATGCCACCTCGGCGCTCAACCCGGAGCCGTTTGCCTACGAAGACGGCTTCGGCGTGCGCTGGCTCATCCAGGACCAGATCGCGGGCAAGTCCGAACTCAACTACGACCCGACGCGTGGCGTAGTGAAATCCCCGCTGCTGCTTTGGGGCCCCTATCTCTGGGCCGACGGCGAAACGCCGCGCAAGGCCGACGGCTTCACTTACACGATCAAGGATGTCGTTGAGAAGGACCGCACGCATCCGAACGATTCGGGCAAGCAGAAGGTGGCCGAACTGTTGCTCAAGTTTTTCAAGAGCGACGCGACGTCCCGGACCTGGTTCGCGAAACCTCCTCTGCAAACCAGAGCGGCGGCCAATTGATACCAGGTCGGAATGAGATCAGGCATGCGCAATGCGGGACGCACGGAAGATCCCCTCCCCATGAACCTTCCCGGAGTGCGCCCGGGGACGGGCGCACTCCGGTTCAGGGGTTCAATGCGCGAAACCCGTTTCGGGGAATTCTCACCCCAGCCCTCTCCCCTCGGGAGGGCCGGGGTGCACTGCCATTGAATTAGTGAACCGACCTTTGAAACGGAACACGCTAAAGCGTGGACACCAAACGGATTTCCGCGCGTTCGGTGTCCACGCTTTAGCGTGTCCTGGGCTTAATTCAGTGGCAGTGGGACCGGGGTGAGGGACTGCTTTATCGTTTGTACCGATTATCACTGAGAAATCGTATGATAACGAAATTCATCATCCGAGCAGTAGCGTTCCTGGCGGCGCTGGCCATCTTCGCGCCAACGCGCAGCCATAAAAATGGCGTGGCCCTCTCGGATTTCTTGTCCCCGGCTTGCGTGGCGGCCGAGGAGGCGCCTGTTGCCATCGAGCACGCCAAAGCGCTCATGCGAAAAAAACAAGCCGGCGAAACGCTCGCGCCGGACGAGGAGGCCTATCTCAAACGCGCGCGCCAGGAACTGCCGAAGCAGGGGAAAGCCAGGCAGAAATCTGGCGCTGGCGCCACCAACACGACTCCGGTTGCCGACCCGAAAATAGTCGCCGCGCTTGTCCCGCTCGACGAACTGACCGGAACCTACAAAGACGAAGACGGCGGGCTTTACGGCAACCGGCGCAATGCGCCGCCCGAGACCCATCTGGCCGCCTACCTGAAGGAATCGAAAACAATCCGTCCGCTCGATGACGAGGGCAAGCCGTCCGAAAGTGGAAAAATCGTTCTCCTCTCCCTCGGCATGTCGAACACGACGATGGAGTATGCGCAATTCGTGAAGACCGCCAACGCCGATTCAGAGAAGTCGCCGAAGGTGGTCGTGGTGGACGGCGCGATTGGCGCACGAACCGCGACGGCGTGGTCACTGGATGGCGTCTCCCTGCTGCCGGCGGGCGAAGAGGAACGGCTCGGAAAAATAATGCAAAGCATGGGCCGCCCACCGAAGGGGCCTGGCGACACCTGGTCCACAGTGGACACGCGACTGAAAAACAGCGGCGTGACCGCGCAGCAGGTCCAGGTGATCTGGCTGAAGGAGGCCGAGGCCCAGCCGGCCCGTTTAGGGGATTTTCCAGCGCACGCCCGCACACTGGAGGCGAATCTCATCGGCATGTTGAACATCGCCAAACAGCGCTATCCGAATTTGCGGGTTGTTTATCTTTCCAGCCGGATTTTCGGCGGCTACGCCACCACCACATTGAATCCAGAGCCTTATGCTTACGAGGAAGCCTTTTCGATGCGCTGGCTTATTCAGGACCAGATCAAAGGCGAGCCGCGCCTCAACTACGACCCCGCGCGCGGCGAGGTCAAGGCGCCGCTCGCGGTCTGGGGGCCGTATCTCTGGGCCAACGGAACCACGCCGCGTAAAAGCGACGGGCTGGTCTGGAAAGCCGGGGATTTTGTTTCGACCGATCACACCCACCCCAGTCCGACCGCGCGACAAAAGGTGGCCGATCTGCTCCTGAAATTTTTCAAGACCGATTCAGCGGCCCGCGCGTGGTTCGTCAAGCCATGACGCGGTTGGAACAACCCCGGTTGAACCAAATTTATGAAGTCACGGCAATTGCTTTACGCGATAGAAACGGTTCATGGCGTTGATAGCACCGGGATCAGAGTAGTTGAAGAAATTGGAAAGCGCGTTGACCGGGAGAATGTTGGTGCCAATGGGCGTCCACGTCGGCGGGTTCGTGGTGGCTTCAATCAGGTTGGTTTTGCCGGGAATGATGCTGACCGCCGTCAATCGAAAACCGTTGGCGGCGGAATAGGAGAGGTTCTGCACACCAAACGGCGTGAACAGGTCAAACTGGTTCGGGAAATTGTAATCCACCGCCCGCGTTCAACCGCGCCCGAAACCAATGAAAACAAAACTGTTCCTGCTCGCCGCACTGATTCTGCCGCTCCAAACGCACGCGCAAACCAAACCGGCGGACACCGGCAAGACCGCGGACTTTTACTTTATTGACGTGGGTTTGGGGAACGCGACGCTGGTTGTTTCCCCGTCGGGCGAGACGATGATACTTGACGTCGGCACCCCAAACGCGGCGGGCCGCGTGCTGGAAACCGCAAAAACGGCGGGCGCGCAGCGGATTGATTACATGCTGCTGACGCACTATCACGCCGATCATTACGGCGCGGCAGCGGGGTTGTCGGAGAAAATTCCTGTCGGCCATTTCGTGGATCACGGGTCGAGTGTGGAAAGCGGCCAGGACGACGCGTGGTGGCAAGAGCGGCGCGGCCCGTGGTTCCGGCCTGGAATGGGCAAGGCCTACGATGAATCGTTCGCAACCTATGAGAAGGCGCGCGCGAAAAGCGGCCACATCATTGTGAAGCCGGGCGACATGATTCCCGTGAAGGGGTTGACCGTGCAGGTGTTGACGGCGGCGGGAAAAGTCATTGCGAAGCCCTTGAAACGCGCCGGCGGCGCGAACACGGCCTGCGCCGGCTTTGAGCGGCGCGCGCCCGACGACGCGGAAGCCATGAAAGCCGTGCGCAATTCGCCCGGCCTGGAAGACCTCTGGCAGACCCAGAAAATCACGTCAGGCGGCGAGCAGGGACACAACTCCCCGGATGACTTCATCGCCAACATCGGCGGACGAAACGACACGGCGCGCTTCATCAAACTCTCCGCCCATGCGGACGGCTCGTTCACCGTGTCCAACAATCGCAACCAGTTCAGCAAGTCCTATCCGGCGCGAAAATCAGCACGGAACTGAGCCTCCCAACTTTCTTCAAAGCCGGGCCGGCGGTGAAATCGTGGTTTGTGAAATCGTAAATCTGAAATCCGAAGCTCTCCCGCAGCCGCGGGACGAAACAAATTCAAATTCCGAAATCCAAATGGGCAAACGCACGCGTGTTTGCCCATCGGAGCATTTGAAATTGGGATGTATTTCGAGCTTCGGATTTCGGATTTACGATTTCCCCATCACTCGTGCCGCAGGGCTTCGATCGGGTCCAGGCCGGCGGCGCGCGAGGCGGGGTAGAGGCCGAAGATGATGCCGATCAGTCCGGAAATGCCAAACGCCAGCACCAGGGACGAGAGCGTGATGATGGTCTTCATCTCGGTGAGTTGAGACACCACCAGCGGGGTGATGACACCGACGACCAGGCCGATCAGCCCGCCGCCCACGGAAAGCACCACGGTTTCGACGAGGAACTGGGTGATGATGTCCCTCTTTTTGGCGCCGAGCGCGCGGCGGATGCCGATCTCGCGCGTTCGCTCGGTCACGGTGGCCAGCATGATGTTCATGATGCCAATGCCGCCCACCAGCAGGGAAATGGCGGCGATGGAGCCGAGCACGATGTTGAAGATGCGTTTGGTCTGCTCGGCCTGCCGGAGCAGTTGCAACGGCACGATCATCTCGAAATCTTTTTTCTCGTGGAAGTGGCTGAGCATGGTTTCAATCTGCGGCACGGCGGTTTCCACGGCGCCGGTGTCCTCCATTTGCACGGTGATCTGGTGCAGCTCCACTTTTTCGGCCATGTAACTGCCGGCGGAACGGCGGACGATGGTCTCCCCGAAACGGCTTTTGAGGGTGGACAAAGGAATATAAACGTTGCTGTCCAGCGCCTGGCCTTCGGCGTTCCCGGCCTGCGGGCGCTTTTGTCCGGTGCTGGTCTCCTTCACCAGGCCGACGACGCGGTAATAGTCCGCATCAATCTTGATCATTTCCTCCAAGGGGTCCTGGTAGGGGAAGAGGCGGTCGGCAAAACCCGCGGTCATCACGCAAATGTTTTTTTGCCGCAACTCGTCGGTGTCCGACAAGAAGCGGCCGCGCACGATCTCGAGGCCGGCGATGGTGGCGTAGAGCGGGTGCGTGCCGATCACCTGGCCGGGCAGGTTGATTTCCTGGAAGCGGATGTTGTCGCGGATGAGGCGCACGGGCAGGACGAAGCGGATGCCCGGAATGGTCACCTGCAGCCGCGCGGCGTCGGCATAGGTCAGGCCGTATTCGACCACGTAGCTGCGGGTGACGTTGTTTTTGTTGTCTTCGGGCGGCTTGACGCTGCGGAGCAGAATGTTGTTGCTTCCCAGCTTCTTGATCGCCTGCTGCGCCTCGTAGGAAGCGCCTTCGCCGATGGCCAGCATGGCGATGACCGAACAGACGCCGAAGATGATGCCGAGCATGGTCAGGGCCGAGCGCATCTTGTGGAGCAACAGGCTCTTGATGCCCAACTGAATGGTGCGAAGGTGGCGGCCGGTCAGCATGGGGGAGAAATGACGAATGACGAATGACGAATGACCAAAGAATGACGAAGCACGAAGCCCGAAGGCATCACGGCATCCATCGCTGAACTTGTGCCCGTCATAAATTCTTTCATCATACGAGCGGAGTCATTCGTCATAGGGCCGCCAGGGCGGCTGGCTTTTCCAGGCGGCGGTTGGTCACTTCGCGGTCGATCACGCCGTCTTTCATGTGCAGGACGCGATGGGCACGCCCGGCGACCTCCTCGCCGTGCGTGACCAGCACGACGGTCTTGCCGCCGGCGTTGAGATCGTCAATGAGACTGAGGACTTCCTCGCCGGTTTTGGAATCGAGGTTGCCGGTCGGTTCGTCGGCCAGGATCATCAACGGATCGTTCACCAGCGAACGGGCGATGGCCACGCGCTGTTGCTGGCCGCCGGAAAGCTGCTGGGGCCGGTGATCGAGGCGGTCGCCCAGGCCGACCAGCTTCGCGAATTTTTCGCAACGCTCGTAGGTCTCGCCCAGGTCGAAGCCCTGGTAAAAAAGCGGCACGTGAATGTTTTCGATGACCGTCAACTGGTGGATCAGGTTGTAGGACTGGAACACGAAGCCGAGCCGTTTGCCGCGCACGGCGGAAACCTGATCGTCGTTCAATTTCGAAACGTCCTCGCCGCCGAGAAAATACGCGCCGGCAGTCGGGCGATCCAGGCAGCCGAGGAGGTTGAGCATCGTGGATTTGCCGGAACCGGAAGGCCCCATGATGGCGACGTACGAACCCTCCTCGACTTCCAGGTCAATTCCGCGCAGGGCGTGGACCTGGACCTCGCCCAGGAAATACGTCTTGCGAATCCCCTCCAGCCGGATGATGGCGTCCTGGCTCATGCGGACGATCTCACTGGCTGCCGGCAGGAACGGACTTGGCCGGCTTGACCGGCTTTTCCTTTTTCGGCGATTTGGGCGGGGGCTTGGGTTCGGAGCGGCCCGTGCCACGGCCGGAGACGGAGCCTTTGGCCACACCGTGTTCGTTGGTTTTGCGCAACAGGTTCTTGGCGGCTTCGATTTCCTCGGAGGAGACCATCGAGCCGACCAGGTCCTGGCTGTCATTGCTGATGGGCGGAGAGAGCAGCACTTGCTGGCCTTCCTTCAAGCCGGCTTTGATCTCGATGAAGCGGTCGTTGTTGTGACCGACCTCGACCAGGGCCGGCTCCGAGGTGTTGGCCAGGTAAACCACCTGTTTGCCTTTGAGCGTAGTGACCGCCTGGATCGGAATGGAAACGACGTTCGCCAGGTTCGTGATCACGATTTCCACGTGCGCGGACACGCCCGGCTTCAAGTCCGGGATTTCCTCCTCGATCACGACTTCGGTGGAATAGACCTTCAGGTTCGGATTCATGTAACGGCTCTGCGTGTCGGGCAGCGGCGCGATGCGGCGGACACTGCCCACGAAACGGCGTTCGGGCAGCGAGTCAATGGTGACATAGGCCAGCAGGCCGGGGTTGATCTGGTTGACGAACGATTCGTGGATCCTCACGTCCACGAGCATCGAAGAGATGTCGGGCAGCTTGATCAACTCCTGGCGCTGCCGCACGGTGGCCCCTTCCTCCACCAGGTAATTACTGTTGCCGCTGGAGGCATAGACGACCAGGCCGTCCTGCGGGGCGCGCAGTTTGGTCAACTCCAGTTGCTCCTTGAGTTGTGCCAGCCGGGTGCCGTGCAATTCGAGGGACCGCTTGCGCGTTTCGAGGTCGGCTTCCGCCTGCGCCATTTGCGAGGCCGAGCGCTGTTTGAGGCGGTCGAGGTCCATTTTCGCCTGCTCGGCGTTGGACGCCATCAGGGTCTTGCGCTTGGGAAAGTCATACTTGATGAGCAGCCGCAACTCCTCCTGGGTCTGCTCAAATTCGATCTGCTTGCGCTTGACGACCAGGCTGTCGGCTTCCAGTTCGGTCTTGGTGGCGTAGCCTTTTTTGTTCAACTCGACCGTCCACTCGTAGCGGTCCTGCCCCCGCTGCAATTCCTCCTGGATGATGGTGATCTTGGTCTCGGCCACCTTCTTCTGCTGCGGCCAGTCCCCCTCGACGTATTTCTCCAGGTCGGACTCGGCGAACTGCACCTTCAATTCCGCCTCCTTGAGGTTGCTTTCGACGAGGCTTTTCTGGATGGAAAGGTTCTGCTCGGCCTGCACGAAGGCGAACTTGAAATTTTCGTAGGCAATTTCCTGCTGGCTTAATTTGTCCTGCAACTCGGAGGAATCCAGTTCCACCAGCAGGTCGCCCTTTTTCACCGTGGTGCCTTCGGGCGCAATGCTGATGATGTGGGAGGTGCCTTCGAGTTCGCAGCGCACGATCACTTCATTGACCGCGCGCAACGAGCCGCCCTCGACGATCGAGACCAGGAAATCGCCGCGCTTGACCGTGTGAAAGCTCAACGCCCCCTGTTGCGTGCGGGTGCAGCTCCGTCCAAGGACGATGATCAGCAGCAGCAAAAGGACCAGGCCGGCCGCCGCGAACAGTTTCGGGCTTTTTTGGATCCACTGCCGCAGCCGCGCGGGGACCGCGTCGCTGTTGAGCAATCGCCGCCAATAATCCGGGATGGCCTGGACATTGATCATTTGGTTCCAAAAAGCTGGTCTGGCGTGATGACTTCGTCAACCGGAATGGCCGGGCCAGCCGGGGCCGGCGATTCACCCCTTTTCGGCAGGCTTTGCGGCTTGAGCCAGAAAGCCTCTTCGTCCGTGTTCAAAAGGCCAAGGTCGCGCAACAAGCCGAGCCGGGCGACGTGGTAATCCACCAGCGCCGTCGTGAAGGCGATGAGGGCCTGGAGCTGCGCGCTCTGCGCTTCGAGCAAATCGCGGATTTGCGCCCGCCCGGCCTGAATGAGCAGGTTGGCGCTTTCCACCCGGCGGTTGGCCAGTTCGACGGAGACGCGCTGGATGTCATAGCTCTGCCGGGCCAGCTCCAGCGAACGCAGCCCCTGCCGCACGTTGTCGCGCACCTCGTCCAGCGCGAGCGAAAGCGCGCGCAACTGGCGCTCAAAACTGACGAACGTGGCCCGGTAATTGTTCCGCTCGACGAGCCGGTCCAGGGGCAGGTTGAGTTGCAGGCCGACGGCGCCCTTGTAGTCGTCGAAGTTGAACCGCGTGTAATCGGTGAGGCCGCGCGATCCCAGCGACGCGCTGGCGAAGAGGTTCAGATCGGCCTTGAGAAAACTGGCGGCCACCTGGATTTTGCGTTTGGTGTCCTCAAAGCGGTCAATGTCGTTGAGCAAATCCAGCCGCTTCTGCACGGCCAGCTCATAACCGTGTTTCTCTTCCAACTCCACCGGCGCCAGCCCGAAGGCGTTGAGCTCGTCCATCGCGTGATCGTCCAGTTGCAACTCGACGCCCAGCGGCAGGCCGAGCGCCGTTTTGAAGGCGTCCAGGCCGTCCTGGTAGCGTTCGATGGCGAGGATGTAACGGTTCCTGGCGCGCAATTCATCCTGTTGCGCCTGATCCACCTGGTATTGCGGCAGGCGGTCACGGGCCAGCGCCTGCGAGCGTTCGCGTGAGAGCACCAGGTTTTTGTAAGTATTGTATTCGTTGCGCACCGTGTCCTTCTGCTGCAACAACCGGAAATAGGCGATGACGATGTCCACCGCGAACGTGTTCTGGAACCGGCTGAAACCGCGCACTTCATAAACCACGTTCCGCTCGGCCTGCGTCAGGTTTTCCGCCGCCACCTCCGCCCCGGCGCCGCGCAACAACGGCTGGAGCAGGTTGACCGAGATGATCGAGCTGACCGTGCGCGACGGGTCGCCCGCGTAATAGCGGAAAATGTCGTTGGCGAGGCTGGCACCCAGGCGCGCGCCGGTTTTGAGGAACTGGCCCACGCCCACGCGGCTGCGCACGCTGCCCTCGCTCGATCCGTCGTCGTTGCGCAGGACGGTGGCGGTGCTGGTGCCGAAAAACTGCGGGCTGAACTCGTAACGCTCCTTGGTCAAAGTAAGCGCGCTGAGATAGAGAGTCTCCTTGCGGAACTGGTAGGTCCGGCTCTGGGCGACCGCCAGCCGGAGCGCCTCGCCGATGGTCAGGAATTTTTTCTCTGACTGGATGCGGTCGGCGATGATTTCCCCGGCCTTGATCTCGCGCGGGTCGCGTTTGGAATAAGGCGTGTCAATGTTGAAACCGGTCACGCGCCCCAGTGTGTTGGTCTCCGTGTCGGTGATGATCCCGTAAACCTCCTTGTCGGCAGACCTCTTGTAATGGGCGGAGGAACACGCCGACAGCCACATACCCAGCGTCAACAAAAGCAGTGCGCCGACGCAACGTCGGGCGCGAATCATCACGACTGAATGATCGCCGCGCCAACGCCAACGAATGCGAACTGATTTTGCACCACGATTAAGCAAGCTGTTCTCCGTTGCGGTTTTTCTTATGCCGGCCGCGCTCTCGCAGGAGCGTTAAACTGACGCCGGAATCCGGCCGGGTATTCAAAGTAAACCCGCCGGGCCGCGGTGAGTCCAGCCCGGTGTCGTAAAAAATTTCGGCGGGAAAATTTCCGGCCCAACGCGGTAATGCGATCCGCGGTGGGGCGAGACTCCGTCGAGCCAGGTCCGCGGTGAGGCGAAACTCCGTCGAACCGTTGTTGGAATCAGGCGTGGACTCGGCTCGACGGAGTCTCGCCCCACCTGGTGACCTTGCGCCATCACTCCGGATCACGCGGGGCGCGGCATTGGCCCTTTCGGTGGCTCTGCAATCATTATACCGGGTGTGGAGGTCGGGAATTTTCAGGTTCCTTTTCCTTGTCGGATAGTGCGCGACTTGGTAAAGAACTCGCCAAGCCATGAGCGAGGACTCCCAACGCGAGGAGACGCCTGCCAGACTGGCAGTCCAATCCACCATCGTTCCGCCCGTCACCGAAAAACCCGGCGACCGCATCGGCCGCTACTAACTCCTCCAGCAAATTGGCGAAGGCGGCTGCGGCGTCGTCTATATGGCTGAACAGTCCGAGCCGGTGAAGCGCAAGGTCGCCCTCAAGGTCATCAAACTCGGCATGGACACCAAGCAGGTCGTCGCGCGCTTCGAGGCCGAGCGGCAGGCGCTGGCCATCATGGACCATCCGAACATCGCCAAGGTCCTTGATGGCGGCGCCACGGACACCGGCCGGCCGTTCTTCGTGATGGAAATGGTGCGCGGCATCAAGATCACCGACTACTGCGACCGCGAGAAACTTTCCACGCACCAGCGGCTCGAACTCTTCATCCAGGATTGCGCCGCCATCCAGCACGCGCACCAGAAGGGCATCATCCACCGCGACATCAAGCCCTCGAACGTCATGGTCACGCTCGACACGGCCAACGAGCCGATGCCCAAGGCCATTGACTTCGGCATTGCCAAGGCCACGGGCGGGCAGCAACTCACTGACAAGACCCTCCTCACCGCCTTCGAGCAATTCATCGGCACACCCGCCTACATGAGTCCCGAGCAGACGGACCTGACCGGGCTGGACATTGATACACGCAGCGACATCTACAACCTGGGCGTGCTGCTCTACAAACTCATCACCGGCAAGACGCCCTTCGACACCGAGCAACTCCTTGCCTCCGGCCTCGACGCGATGCGCCACACCCTGCGCGACAAGGAGCCGACCACGCGCTCGCTGCGCGTTGCCATGGAACTTGCTGAAGGCAGCAAGAAGAAAACTCCACCGCGCACCGAAAACCAGCCGGTGCGGAAACACGATGGGGCATCCGAGGTCGCGCCAGCGCTTGGAGTGCTCCGGCCCGAGCCGGAGCTTTCGTCCACCGTGGAGGAACAGCGCCGCTTCGGAGCGGCGCACTCCAAACGCTCTGCGCCATCGGAAACGCAGGATGAAGCAACCGCCGCCCGCCGTCAGGCGCACGCCAAGGAACTCATCCGTGATCTGCGCGGCGATCTCGACTGGATCATCCTCAAGTGCCTGGAGAAAGACCGCACGCGCCGCTACGAAACCGCGAACGGCATCGCGATGGATGTCCAGCGGCACCTGAACAACGAGCCGGTCCTCGCGCGCCCGCCGAGCCGGCTTTACCGGTTCGGGAAAATGGTCCGGCGCAACAAGGTCGCCTTCGCAGCGGTCAACTCCGTCGCGCTCGCCGTCGCCATCGGCTTCGGCGTCTCGACTTGGATGTATTTCAAGAAAAAGGCGACGCGCGTGCGGAGATGCTCGTCGGGAAAAACCGCACCGAGGAACATCGCGTCCTTGCGGAGAAGGCGAGAGTCGAAGCGGAGCAACAACGCGATGCGGCAACATGCGCACAGTTGGAAGCGCAGGCGAACGAGAAAAGCGCGCGGAAGATGGGCCAGTTCCTCCAAAGCATACTCAGCAGCATGCGGCCCAACAATGCAGCGGGCAAGGACACGATCTTGCTTCGGGAACTGCTCGACCGCACGGCGCAGCGGATCGACCAGGAGTTCACGAATCAGCCGGCCATCGAAGCGGAACTGCGGCACACGTTGTCAGTCTCATACAGGGAATTGGGATTTGCAGAGCGTGCATTGCCTCTGGCTCGAAGGGCTGTTGAACTCCGGCGCGAATTGTCTGCGGAGCCCAGCGCGGGCCTCTACTTGGCAATCGATAATCTTCGGAATGTGCTCGGCAACTTGGGAAAGGAGGACGAAGTCGCAGATCTGGCGCAAAAACATCTCGAAGTCGCGCGCCACGTTTTTGGCCCGGAAAGTCGGGAGGTTGCGTTGGCGCTAATGGGTTTGGGGTGGAGCAAGGTTCGGCAGAAAGCCTTTGTCGAGGCCGGACAATGGTTTGAAAGATCACTGGCCCTCGAACCGAATGGCCATGGTGCGTTGCATGGCATGACATTTGTGCGTGAAGGATCGGGTGATCTCGCCGGAGCCGAGGAATTCGCCCGGCGCGCGTTGGAGCTTCGTAGAAAGTATTACGGTGGAGAGAACACATTCGTAGCAGAAAGTCTGAACGCCCTCGGCACTATCTTGAAGAAACGAGGCAACTTGACCGGCGCTGAAAACGCGTTGCGCGAAGCCCTGGCGATCCGCAAGAAGCTGCTCGGCGCCTCCCATCCGCAGACAATCGTTACGGAAAAGCTGTTGAAAGAACTCCTCGACGCTCGCGCAAAGAATCCGAGTCCCGTTCCGCCGTCCACCAACCCAGCGCCCAAGCAACCGTAGCCGTGCCTTATTCCATGCGCGCCCGAACCTCGCGAAGCGTTTGGAGTGCTCCGGCCCCAGCCGGAGCTTTTACGTCCTCACCCCAAACAGCGCCGGCTCGGGCCGGCGCACTCCATACGCTTCGCGACTTTCATTCCCAAGCCAACTGCGTCACTCTTTCCCCTGTCATGACCTCCGGCGAAAATGATCCGCCGCTGCCGCCAGCCGCGACCAGTTTCGCGCTGCGTCCCGTGCCCACGGTTGATCTCAAGTTGCAGTCGCCGCCCAAGGACTGGCCGCACGCGCCGGTGCATCGGCTCTCGGAAAACGGAGTCTATTTCGTGACCGCCGGCACGCTGTACAAGCAGCACCTGTTCGACGTGGATACCAAGCGCGACCTGCTTGAACGGCTGCTCCGGAGTTACGCGAAACATTTCGGCTGGCAGCTCGAAGCGTGGGCGGTGTTCGCCAACCACCACCACTTTGTCGCCCGCGGCAACCCGGACTCGGCGAACCTGCGCGTGTTCCTCACCAAGTTCCATTCCGAATCCGCACGGCAACTGAACACGCTCGATGGCGCGGAAGGCCGCGAGGTGTGGCACAATTTCCGCGACACGCGGCTGACCTGCCAGCACGCCTATCTCGCGCGGTTGAACTACGTGCATCAGAACGCGGTGAAGCACCGGTTGGTGCCGGTGGCCAATCAGTATCCGTGGTGTTCGGCCGCGTGGTTTGAGCGCACGGCATCCGCCGCGCAGGTGAAGACGATCTACGGCTGCAAAACCGATCGCGTGAAGGTGGAGGATGACTATTGACGCGTGGAAACGGAAGTGGACGTCGAGCCTCGCGAAGCGTTTGGAGTGCGGCGACACGAGTCGCCGCTGTCAGGGAGTTCGAAAGCGCCGGCTTGGGCCGGCGCACTCCAAACGCTTCGCGAAGTCGAACGCCACACTCGCAAGGAGCATGACCACCGCATACGCTGGGACAGGTGATTTTTCGACGACCGAAGGCAGCGCCGCGGCTGTGGCCCGTTACGCCCGCAAGCTCGCCGACCTGGGCACCACCAAGCGCGGCAGCGGCTTGACTTGAAACGGTGCTTTGCCATCATCCGCGCCGTTGTATGCCGAAGAAAAGCGTTGCCCGCAAAAAATTGACCCGTCAGGAAGAAAACAATCTGGACATCGAGATCGGGTTCATCGAAGGAGTCGTCAAACGCGATCCTCACTACGTGGAAGCGTTGCAAATCCTCGGCGATAATTACACCCGCCGGGGAAAATTCGGCGAGGGCCTCCGGGTGGATGAACAACTGGCCCTGGTGCGCCCCAACGATCCGCTCGTCCACTACAACCTGGCGTGCAGTTATTCGCTGACCCAACAGTTGGCCCGCGCGGCGGCCTCGCTCGACAAGGCGTTGAGCCTCGGCTACCGCGACATCAAGTGGCTGCGGCGCGATCCCGACCTGAGCAACCTCCGCCAGCATCCGCTTTACCGGAAGCTCCGCGAAAAAATCCGCGCCCTCCACCTCGACGCCCGTTGAAATTCGGGTTGGCTTGCCCGGCAGGCGTGTTTAGGTTGCCGGCATGAACGTCACCGCCGGCGGCCGTGCGCGCCCCTATCGCACCGTCGCGTTTGATCCCGCCCGCAACACGGTGCGGCTCATCGAGCAACGCCTCCTGCCGCACCGGTTCAAAATCGTCGCCACGCGCGATTACCGCGAAACGGCCCAGGCCATCACGGACATGGTGGTGCGCGGCGCGGGCGCCATCGGGGCCACGGCGGCCTACGGGCTGGCGCAGGGCGCGCGGGCGTTTCGCGGCCGCAACCTGGAGAAATTTTTCGCGCACGTGGAAAAGGTGGTTGAGAGGCTCAAGGCCGCGCGACCCACGGCCGTGGACCCGGTCAATGCCCTGAACCGGTTGCTGGCCGGGATGCGCGCCGGCCGCACCGTCGCGGAACAACAGACCCTTGCGCTGCAGGCGGCGGAGGCGTTCGCGGACGAGGACGTGGCCCACTGCGAAGCCATCGGGCGGCACGGCGCGCCGTTGGTTGGCGAGGGCATGAACCTGCTCACCCATTGCAACGCGGGCTGGCTGGCTTTCGTGGATGTCGGTTCGGCCACCGCACCGATGTACGCCGCGCAGGCGCAAGGGAAAACATTCCATGTATTTTGCGACGAGACCCGGCCCCGCTCGCAGGGCGCCACGCTCACCGCGTGGGAGCTGGCGCAGCAGGGCATCTCGCACGAAGTCATCGCCGACAGCGCCGCCGGCCATCTCATGCAGCGGGGTGAAATTGACCTGGTGATCGTGGGCAGCGACCGCACGCTGGGCCGAACCGGCGAAGTGGCCAACAAGATCGGCACCTACACCAAGGCGGTGCTGGCCGACCGTCATGGCATTCCCTTTTACGTTGCCATTCCGCTTTCGACGATTGATTGGGTCCTGAAATCCGGCGACGACATTCCCATTGAAGAACGGCACGAGAGCGAAGTGCTCGGAGCGTGGGGAGCGGTGCAAAACGCAACGCTCAAAACTCAAAGCTCAAAATCAGCGCGGCGCGGGTATGTGCGGGTGGCCAATCCGGGCAGCGGCGCGCGCAATCCGGGTTTTGACGTCACGCCGGCAGAATTGATTACCGGCATCATCACGCCGGCGGGGATTTTCCGGGCCGAGGAATTGTGGGCGCGACGCGCCCAATTGGGCGGATAACCTACTGCCTCGCGCGCCCCATCCACTTCACGGGAAGTTTCCACGGTCTTTTTTCCGCGCATTGGGGCCACGAACCGGCTGGCTGTGGGAGTCCACGCTTCAGCGTGCGCCGGGCAAGCTAAAGCTTGAACTCCAACTGCCGCCTCACGGGAAATGCTCCACGCGGATGTGGCGCAGGTCGCTGATGCCGATTTCCAGCAACGAGGCATTGCGGTAAAGCTCCATGATTTTTTCGGTCGCCTCTGGTTTTTGTGATCCCCGCCAATGTTCCAGTTCCTGCACGGACAACACATCCAGGGCCACGGGGTCGGTGCTGAACCGGAGCTGGTTGAGCGTGGCCGAATAATGCAGCAGCCCGCGTTCGCCGCCTTCGTACTGGCAGATGAGCGCATCCACGATGTTCAGCACCACGCGGTCGCCCAGGACCGGGAGCGCGTAGATTTCCGGCACCGCCCGCGGCAGGCGGCGTTCGTCGCTTTCAAACCGGAGCGTGTTGTCCACGCTGCCCACGGCCAGGCCGTACAGGTTGCCGGAGACGCCGGCCAGGTTGTGATTGAGCAGCGGGGTGATGTTGATGATTTTGGTCAACTCGCGCGTGACCAGTTTGGAGACAAACGATTTGCGCCCGATCCCCTCGCCTTTGCGGCCAAACTCCAGGTCGCCATAGACCAGTTGCCCCAGCAGTGGCGCGTCGTAGAATTTTTTTTCATCGTAGCCCGCCCCGGAACTGGCCGCCACGCGAACGCCGAACCGTTCGGCCAGTTCAAAAAACCCCGCCAGGCGCAAATCCACCAGTTGCTTGTCCCAGAGGATGATCTGGCGGGGCGGCACGCCGGAGGCCAGCAACCCTTGCACGACGGCGGCCACCACGGCCGGGCGCGTGCCGCTGTGGGCGCCGGGCGTGGAATAAACTTTGAGGCCGACCTTGTCTTTGGGCGTGACCAGACTGCGCCAGGCCGCCGCCGGGGAAGGCTTGCCGGTGAGGTTCGTGAGACCGGCGTCCACCATGGCCTGGATGATTTCAGGGCGCGGCTTGAAAGCGGCGGTGGCCTGGGGGTCCTCGATGACGACCACCCGCGCCGCCGGCGCCGGTTTGGAACTGGAATTTCCCCCCGCCCGCGCCGCCGCCGGCGCCAGCGCGGCGAACGCAGAAACGAGGCAGACAAATGAAAAAAAAATTATTCTCGTCACGGCGTGCAATCTGGTGTTTGACACCCTGAATGGCGGATGCTACCAGC
Source organism: uncultured Verrucomicrobiota bacterium (assembly GCA_964539075.1). Classification (GTDB taxonomy): domain Bacteria; phylum Verrucomicrobiota; class Verrucomicrobiia; order Limisphaerales; family CAZIFU01; genus CAZIFU01. The sequence continues at coordinate 17,672 of CAZIFU010000255.1, forward strand.
AGGACGAATGGGAACCAATAACAAATTGGCGCGCGCCTGGCCGGCGCCGGCGTTGTGCGCGGGGGCGCTCCTGGGCCTGGCGGCCTGCTCGCCCTCGGGACCGCGGTCGCTGCTTGAAGGGGAGCGGCTGATTCACGATGGAAAATTTTCCCAAGCCGTGCAGAGGCTGGAGACCGCCCGAAAGTTGCTGCCGCAAAATCCCCAGGCCTGGAACCATCTCGGCCTGGCCTACCACGGCAACGGCCAGGCCAGCGAAGCCCTCCAGGCCTATCAGCAGGCGCTCCAGTTGGACCGCAATCTCGCGGCCGCCCGTTACAACCTCGGTTGCCTGCAGTTGGAGCAAGGCAACCCCGCCGCAGCCTTGAACGAACTGACCACCTTCACCAGCCTGCAGCCCAACACGCTCGAAGGCTGGTTGAAACTGGGCACCGCACAGTTGCGTCTGCGCCAGACCGACGCGGCGGAAAAAAGTTTCAACAACGCGCTCAAATTGCAGCGGAATCATCCCGAGGCACTCAACGGGTTGGGCCTGGCCCAGCTCCAGCGCCGGCGCGCGGCCGAGGCCTCGAAATTTTTCTCCAGCGCCCTGCAGAAACAGCCCGACTACCCCCCGGCGCTGCTCAATCTCGCCGTCGTGTTGCATCAGCAACAGAACAACCGTCCCCTGGCGCTGGAAAAATATCGCGCTTTCCTGGCGCTCAAACCGCGTCCGGCCAACTGGACCGCCGTCAACGAAATCGCCCAACAATTGGATTTGGAATTGAAACCACCGCCCCCGCCCCCGCCGTCTGCCGCCGTCGCGCGGCTGCCAGTCGCAACCAATGCTCCGGCGCCCGCGCCGATCGCGCCGTCCGATCGCGCCGCCAATCTCGCGCTCAAGCCCGCCGTTCCAGCAGCACCCGCCAGCGCTTCGGCGCAAGCCGGTCTGCCCCCACCCGCTAAAGCCGCCCCGGCGGAAAGATTGGAAGTGGTCCAACTGCATGATGAACCGTTGGTCAGACCCGCGCAGGAAATCACCCTCGCTGCCGCCAAGCCTCCCTCACCCGCCAAACCGCCCGTCATCGCGTCCTCCGAACCTGCGGTGACAACCACTCCCGGGGCGGCGCCCAAAACCGACCCGCCCGGTTTTTTCCGGCGCTTGAACCCTTTTCGCTCCACGACCAAACCCGCAACGTCACCGCCTCCCGCCCCATCGCCCGTCACCGAACAGCCGGATTCTCCAGTGAACCCGTCTCCCGAGGTCGCTCCCCAACCGGTGGCTCGTGTGACGACGCCGTCGCCCCCGCGGACGGAACCCGAACAGCAGGGATACAAGTATGCGAAGCTGCCGGTTCCCGCGCCGGGCAAGCGCGCGGAGGCCGAAGGCATTTTTGCGCGCGGCGTGAAGGCGCAACACGAGAAGCGGCTGGGTGAGGCGATGAGCCAGTACGAGGCGGCCCTCGACGCCGACCCGGCATACTTCGAGGCGTATTACAACCTGGGACTGGCAGCTTATGAGGCCGGCGATTTGGGCCGGTCACTGTCCGCTTACGAGCAGGCGCTGTCCATAAATCCGACATCGCCCAACGCCCGCTATAATTTTGCGCTCGCCCTGCAAAAGGCCCATTACCCTCGCGATGCGGCCAATGAGCTGGAAAAGCTGCTGGCGAAAAATCCGGAGGATACCCGTGCGCACTTGACACTGGCCAACTTATACGCCCGGCAACTGAGCGTGGTGAAAAAGGCACGGGAACATTATCTGAAGGTCTTGGAGGCCGACCCGCAACATCCCGAAGCGGCCGCCATCCGCTATTGGCTGGCGGCCAACCCGTAAGCCTGCTTCGGCACATTTCGTGCTGAAAACTTCCCGGTCTCTGGCGTTGACGACAGCCTTTTGAGGCGTTGCCCGCCCACCAGAACAACAACCTATGAACTGGGAACATCTGAATATTGGCTGGTTTGATTTTGCGACGCTCCTGACCCTGCTGCTCGGGCTGCACCTGGGGAAAAAACACGGCATCTCGAAGGAGTTGCCCGGCGTGCTGCAGTGGTGCATGATCGTGGCGGTCGGCGGCTACGGCTATGCGGCCCTGGGCGGTTATGTTTCACAACTGTCAGGCTTCACTACCGCCTTCGGCGACGTGATCGCTTATCTCCTCATGGCCGCCGTCATTACCTTCATTTTCTCCCTGATCAAGAACTCGGTGCGCGAACGGCTCGAAACGAAACGTCTGTTCGGGGACTTCGAATACTACCTGGGCATGTTCGCGGGGGCCATCCGGTTTTCCTGCATTCTGTTGCTCACGCTGGCCTTGTTGCACTCCGTCAGTTTCAGCCCGGCCCAGCAGGCCAAGCGGGACAAGGTGCAGCAGGACAATTTCGGCGCCGTTTATTTCCCGACCCTCCACTCGATCCGGCGGGATGTTTTCGTCAATTCCCTCTCCGGCCGTTGGGTCGGCGAAACGCTGCCCTTCCTGCTCATTGACGCGGAGCCGCCCGCCGAACCCCGCAAACGCTCGTAAGCTTCATTCCTTCGCAGTAAAGAGTTGAACAATCCGCGTGGCAGTTTATAACCGGACCCGGTTCGGTTGATCTGGCGCATGGCTGGTTTGTTTTCCTCCGCAACGCTCGAACAGGTTCGCGCGGCCAGTGATATTGTGGACATCATCGGCGCGAGCCTGCCGCTCAAGCGCGCCGGCGCCAACTTCGTCGCCCTCTGCCCCTTTCACAAGGAAAAGACCCCCAGCTTCAACGTCAATCCGCAGAAGCAGATTTTTTACTGCTTCGGCTGCCACAAAGGCGGCGACGTGTTCACCTTCGTGCGCGAATACGAAAATCTCAGCTTCGCCGAAGCGGTGCGCCGGCTGGCCGAGCGCGCCAAAATCCCGCTGGAAATGGAGCACCGCCCCGGCGAGGAACAGAACCGTTTCCTCAAGGAAACCCTTCTACAAATTCATGAGCAGATCACCCAGCGCTGGCAGAGCGCGCTCACCAACGACGCCGCCGGTCAGATCGCCCGCGATTACCTGGCCAAACGCGGTGTGCCGGACGAAGCCCTGAAACTCTTCCGCCTCGGTTACGCGCCCGACCTATGGGACGACACGGTCAATTGGGCCAAAAGCAAAGGCCACGAACTCCCGCTGGTCGAAAAGGCCGGACTCATTTTGCGCAAGGAGGGCGCCGACCACTACTACGACCGCTTCCGGGGCCGGCTGATTTTTCCCATCTGCGACGAGCAAAGCCGGGTGATCGCCTTCAGCGGACGTGTGCTGGCGGGCGATGAAAAAACCGCCAAATACGTCAACTCGCCCGAAACGCCACTCTTCACCAAAGGCCGCGTCATCTATGGCCTCGACAAATCCAAACGCGCCCTGCTCGACTGCGGCCATGCCGTCATCTGCGAAGGGCAGCTCGACCTCATCGCCTGCTTTCTGGCCGGCATCAAAAATGTCGTCGCCCCGCAAGGCACCGCGCTGACCGCCGAACACGCGCGCATCCTCAAGCGCTACGTCGAGGAAGTGGTGCTCTGTTTTGATTCCGACACCGCCGGTCAAAACGCCACCATCCGCGCGCTCGATGACATGCTGGCTTCCGGGCTGGCCATCCGCGTCGCCACGGTGCCCGCGCCGCACGACCCCGACAGTTTCATCAAGGAGGCCGGCGGGCCGGCGATGCAGGCGTTGCTCGACCGCGCGGAAGGTTTTTTTGATTTTTATTTGAACCGCCTTTGCTCGTTGAACGACGCCGCCACCGACCGCGGCCGCCAGGTCGTGGTCAAGGCGATGGCCGAGGCCGTGCACAAAACCGGCGACGCCGTGCTGACCGATGCCTGCGCCCAGAAAACCGCGCAACGTCTCGGCGTCTCCCCCGAAGCCGTGCGGACGGAGTTCAAAAAAATTCACGCCCCGGCCAGACACACGCCTGCCGCCAGCGAGGAGGTCCCGGCGGTGAAGACGGCGCACAGCGCACGGCCGGCCGCCCTCGAATTCTGGCTGCTGAAACTGCTCTTTCAAACCGACGAAAACCTGGACAATGTCACCGCCCATTTTGACCCGGACTGGCTGCAGCACGCGGCGGTGCGGCAGCTCGTGAATCTGCGCCTGACGGCCCACGCGCAGCGTTCCTGGCGCGACGTCGCGGCGCTGATGGGCGAACTGGAGGAGGATGCCGCCAAAAGCTTGCTGGCTGAAGCATTGTCGGATGCGCGTCCCATTCCCAACCGCGACCAGCAATTAAGCGATCTGCTCGTGCGTTTGCGCAACCAGTTTATTGACCAGCAACTGGTCAGGCTCGCCCAGCAAACCGGCGCGCCAGGACTGGCCGAGACGGACAAAGTGCGGTTGCTGCACGAACAACAGCGGCTCCGCAAGTGGAAGCAGTCGCCACTCGCGCCCACCCCGGCCTGACGCGCCGGCGGAAAGGAACGGGGATGGATTTGCGCCTGAAAAATACCGGCAACGCGCATCGCGGCGAAGCCACAATCAGTACATTTAACCCGGCTTTCGCAGATAGGGCGGGTGATTTTTGAGTTTCTGAGAAAACTCATCACTTTCAGTGCTCAGGTTGTCCACACATCCGGCACCTGGTCCTTGTAAATTTTCGGTGGGGTTGTTCGGGCAGACTCCAGCCCAACTGATGCAGCAGGAGCGCTTGCGCCGGTTCGGGCTGGGTGATCCGCGGCAGGCAGATTGCTCCGCCAGCCCGCAGCTTGAACCACACTTCCACCTGCACGAGGCGTCCAAACTGATCCAGCAGTTGCCACGGACTCAGGGTGGGCGCCACGGCTTTGAGTTTCTGCTTCAAACACCCACAGGCAATAACCCGGAAAGGCCACCATCACGTGCGCTTCGACCCGCGCGCCCACCCGGTGCCAGATCGGTCGAATGGCCAACTGGCTTTTCATCGCCCGGAACACCGCCTCCACTTCGCTCAGTTGCACAGACATCTTCCAGCACCACTGTCCGGTTAAAAGCCACGGCAAACAGGGCTGATTTTGCAGACCGGTCAATTCGGGCGGCCACGGTTGTTGGGAAAGCGCCTGTGTCATGGGTGTTTTCTCGGACAGCGTCAGACTCAAAATCTGTAGAATGGCGTAGAGACTCAAGTCCGGGTGCAGACGCTTTTTCAGCAGCGCCACCAGCAGGCAAACCGACAGCGCGATCCAGACCTGCGTGCGCACCGCGTTCTGGCAGATGCCGTAGCAGGCTTTGATCCGGCGAAAGAGCCTCGCGAAGTTCAAATCGAAAAGCATCATGACCGCCATTTCAACTGGATTTTATTGAATCAAGATGGCATTTGGCCGAAACTCAACCGGACAGTAGCGGGGAGCGATGTATTATAATTATGGTTATCCAGGAGGCACAGCATTTGTCAACGGCACCGCTGATCAGTTTCACGACCCATGGTTTCGCGAAGGCATTGTCATATCGGAGCCATCGTCAGTCTGGTTGGTTTTAATTGGCGGCGGCGTTTAATCAGCCTTTGATTTTCAGCCCGACCTCAGGGTTGCATTTGTAGTCGGCGGCCTTGCAGTTTGTCCACCTCCGGGAAGGTCTCGAAGTCCTCGGAACAGTAATTTCCCTCCTGATTCCCTGTTGACTTTCTGCCCTCGAACTATTGAACTAATTCCACCTGGTGAATTGGAATTGGATTCCGCGGCTCCGACTGTCCGCCGGATTCAAGCGATGAACGACTCAAAACGCGGATGGTTGAACGCCCGAATTCATTGATTATGGAATCGCATCTGACGGAGGAAGCGGCCTGGGCCGGCGGGCTGGCGTCGCGCCTGCGCCTCATCCAGGCCAACTTCGCCGATGACCCGCCCGCCACGCGCCAGGAATATATCGCCGAGGAAATCGATCGCGCCCTCAAGGGCGTCGTGCCCAGCAAGAAAAAAATCTACCTCGCCACCTTGGGAGAAAAATTCCCCTCCTGGGAGGGCACCCGCTCGCCGCCCGCCAGCGATGACATGGCCGGCCCCGCCCCGCTGACGATCGAGGAACTGCTGGCCCGCCTGATGGAGGCCGCGCCCCGCCTTTCGCCCGAGGCACGGGTGGACTTCGCCAAAAAACTTCAGACCGTCGGCCTGGGCATCAAGGAATCCGCCGATGCGTTTCTGGAACTCCCGCCCGACCTGCAAAAAAAACTGGCGATTCCTCCCGGCAAACCGCTCAGCCTGGAACGCGCCGTCAAACTGCTCGCCGCCTCGACCGATCTGGCGGTGGCGCTGGACCAGTTGGTCTGGGCACTCTGGAAACAGATCGCTCCGCGCTCCAATATTCGCAAGGAGTCGGATTTTGCCCGGCTGGCCGGACAATATCTGGGTGGCGACCCGGAAGTTTCCACCCAGCAACTGACCCAGCCGCTGGAGAAGACACGGCGGCTGATCGCAGGCCTGCTGGGCGCCGTGGGCCGCGCCGGGGCGAACTTCTCGAAAAAACACGTCGCCCGCTTCGCGCCCGAAGCCATTCAGGACCTGGCGGAGATGGAAAAAAAAATGTTGGAGAGCCGCGAACAGGCCTGCTGGCGCAAATACGTCCAATTGGCGAAGGAACACGGCTCCGAACCGGCCATTGAAAACGAAATCCAGGAAGCCATTGCCAAGGCCGCCGAAAACCTCATCATGGGCCGCGCCGCTGGCTAAGGAGAATCACCAATGTCTGTACAAATCCATTGGCAGGAAGGTCTGTTTCTGCAACCGCACCACTTGCAGCGGATGCAGAAGGGGCTGCGCGACCAGATCGGCGAGGAGCGCCGCCTGGGCTGGCCCTATTCCTACGGCCTGATCGAGGCGCGGCTCTCGCGCGATGAACTGGAAAATCTGCGCATCCGTTTCGACCGTTTGCGCGCCGTCATGCCCAGCGGGCTGGAGATCAATTATCCGGAAAACGCCGAACTCCCCTCGCTGGACATCAAGCAGGCCTTCTCCAAGGGCGCGGGCAGCTTCAGCGTCGCGCTGGGCGTGCCGCTCTGGCAAAACGCGCGCGCCAACACGGTCAACCCCGGCCAGCAGGCCGATGCGCGCGTAAAGCTCCTTTATCGCGTCGCCGAAGTCGAATGCGCCGATGAAAACACCGGCGAAAATCCCAAGCCCATCCAGATCCGGAAAATCAATTCGCGGCTCATGTTCGAACAGGAAGACGTGTCGGATATGGAGGTGCTGCCGCTCTTGCGGATCGTGCGCGCGACGGGCGAAGAGGTGGGGCTGCCCAAGGAAGACCCCGAATACGTCCCGCCTTGCCTGGTCTTGAGCGGTTCACCCATCCTGCGTGAACTGGCGCGCGATCTGGTCAGCCAGGTCGAGGCCAGCCGCAAGGAACTGGTCGTCCAGGTTTCGCGCGGCGGCTTCAGCATTGACACGATGCGCGGCGTCCAGTTCGAGCAGGTGATGCGCTTGCGCACCTTGAACCGCTTCAGCGCGCGGCTCCCTTCGCTCGTGCCGGCGGCGGGGGTCACGCCCTTCGCCATGTATCTTGAACTGCGCGAACTCCTGGGCGAACTGGCGGCCCTGCACCCGGACCGCGACGAGTTTGATTGCGCGCCGTATAATCACGAAAATCCCTACCTCTGTTTCCGCGAACTCTCCACCAAGATCCGCTCCTTCCTGCGCGGCGCCGTCAAGCCGACGTTCGAGAAAGTGGTCTTCAAGGACGTCAACGGCCAGTTGACCGCCAACTTCACCGAGGAACATTTCACGCAGCCCAACGCGTATTTGCTCGGCATCAAAACCAAGCTCGATCCCCAGGTGCTGGGCCGCTACGTGGAGGATGGCGACAAGTTCAAACTGATGCCCCAAAGCCTGGCCGTGCGCGCGATCCGCGGCATTGATTTGAAGGAGGAGCGCCATCCGCCGCTGGAGCTGCCCGCCTCTTCCGACCTGCATTATTTCCGGCTCGACCGCACCGCCAGCGCCCGCATGTGGCAGCAGATCCAGTCGGAGAAAGCCGCCGTGGTGCGCTGGACCGGCACGGAACTGGATTGGTCGGATGCCAGCTTCACACTTTACATGACGGTGCCCAGTCCGTCCTCCAAACCATGACCTTGCTTGAATTGACCGAACCGTTGTTTCAATACGTCTGCCGGCTCAACCGCCTGGCCCGCAAATCCTCCATGCCGCCCACCGGCGAAACCGTGTTCATGACCAAAGGCGGCGCCGTCAAAGGCGCAAGCCTGGACTACGCCGTCGTGCGCTCCGAAATCAAAGCCCTGATCGAGGACCTCATGCACAAGGGCGGCGCTGACATCCGCCTGGCCGGGCAGGTCAAGAAGATGGAACTGCCGTTGTTGTTTTTTGTGGACTCAATGATTGCCGAAAGCGCCCTGAGCTTTGCCGCGCAATGGAACCAGAACCGCATGGCCTACGACCGCAATGAACTGGCTGGCGATGAAAAGTTCTTTGACCTGCTGGAGGAGACCATGAAGGACCCCGGCGAGGAGGCATCCGAGCGGCTGGCGGTGTTTTACATTTGCATCGGCCTGGGATTCACCGGCATTTATTTCCGCCAGCCGGAGTATCTGCGCAAGACGATGCTCACCGTCGCGCCCCGCATCCGCAATTTAATGGAGGCCGACCAGTCCGCCCGGATTTGCCCGGAGACGTATGAAGGCGTGGACACGCGCAACCTCGTCCAGCCGCCCAGCAGCCGGATGGTTTTGATCGGCATCATCTTTCTTTGTTTCACCCTGGCGGTGCTCGTCTCCTATGGCTGGATGTACCGCGATTCCTCAAAAAGCCTTTCCACGTCGCTCGAGCAAATCCTCCAGCAGGACCTGACTCCGGCCAAATGAACCGCGCCCGTTTATGGACAAGCTGATCAATCTGCCGAACACAGTGAAATGGTTCATCGGGATCACGGGCCTGGGCGCCCTGCTCGCCACCGGCGCCGGGTTGGGTTCGGGCAAGTGGGTGTTTGTGCTGATCCTGGTGGTGTTGCTGGTGGTCATCCTGGGCGGTTACCTGCTTTGGTCGGCCTGGGCGCGGAAAAAACAGAACGCCCAGCTCGGCGGCCAGTTGGCCCAGCACAGTTCGGCCTCGCCGCGCGGCATCAGCGACCCCGGCCAGCGGGCGCGCCTGGATGATCTGCGCAAAAAATTCGAGAGCGGCGTCGCGGCCTATCGCTCGCGCGGCAAGGACCTCTACACGCTCCCCTGGTACGCCATCGTGGGCGAGCCGGGTTCGGGCAAGACCGAGGCCATCCGGCACAGCAACATCGGTTTCCCGCCGGGGATGCAGGACGAATTCCAGGGCGTCGGCGGCACGATCAACATGAACTGGTGGTTCACCAACCACGCCGTGCTGCTGGACACCGCCGGCCGGCTCATGTTCGAGGACGTCAAACCGGGTGAAACCAGTGAGTGGCGCGAATTCCTGAACCTGCTGAAACAGAACCGGATCAACTGCCCGATCAACGGCCTGTTCCTGGTCATCCCCTCCGACAGCCTGATCAAGGATTCTGCCGATGAAATCGCCCGCAAGGCCGGCAAAATCGCCCAGCAGCTGGATGTCATTCAACGCGTCCTCGATGTCCGCTTCCCCGTCTTCGTCATCATCACCAAGAGCGACAAAATAAACGGCTTCCGCGAGTTCTTCGACGGCCTGACCGATCCGCAGCTCCAGCACCAGATGATGGGCTGGTCGAACCCCGATCCGCTGGATGCCCAGTTCCGGCCCGAACTGGTGGACCAGCATCTGAACAACGTGGTGCACCGGCTGCGCCGCCGCCGCCTCGGTCTGATGCGCGATCCCGTCCCGGAAAATCAGAATGGCCGCCGCACCGACGAAGTGGATTCACTCTACGCGCTGCCGCACAGCCTCTCGCTGCTGGCCCCGCGCCTGCGCCGCTATCTGGAAACGGTCTTCATCGCGGGCGAATGGTCGGCCAAGCCGCTGTTCCTGCGCGGCATTTATTTCTCCTCGTCCATGCGCGAAGGCGCGGCGCTCGACGAGGAGCTGGCCGAAGCCATCGGCGTATCGGTGGACGCCCTGCCCGAGGGCAAGGTGTGGGAGCGCGAGCGCGCGTATTTCCTGCGCGACCTTTTCATGGAAAAAGTGTTCCGCGAGAAAGGCCTCGTCACGCGCGCCAGCAACACCAAGCGGATGCTCCGCAGCCGGCAAATCGCGCTGTTCGGTTTTGGTTCGGCCGCGCTGATTGTTTTTGCCGCCGTCGCTTGGCTGGGCATGGGCAAACTGCGCGCCATGGTCAAGGACCAGAGCGATTACTGGTCCGCCGTCGCGGCGGTCGGCTGGGAGAAAAAGACCTGGAAACAGTCGCTCATTCCCGTCCACAGCGATGGCACGTACGAGTTTGGCATCGGCACCAACCTGGTCGCGGTGGCCGGCAAGAAAAACACCCTCGGCGAATTCCACGTCAAGTTGCGCGATCTCGCTGAAAAACCGCTCAAGCGCAACTGGATGTTCCCCGGCCTGGCCGAGTCGTACAATCGCAACAGCAAAAACGCGCAGCGGATTGTCTTCGAAGGCGGCGTGCTCAAGCCGCTGATCGAGGCCGCGCGCCAGAAAATGGCTGGCGAGCAGGCGGGCGACGCCGAAAGCCAGAAACGCCAGCCTGATGCGCTGCTGGCCTTGATCCGGTTGGAGTCGGACATTTTAAGCCGCGGCAAGGGCACGAACAAAACGGAGGTGAACGCGGATGCAGCGCAAAAATTCCTCGCGCCGCTCCTGAGTTTCGTCACGGCGCAGGACGCCGTCGTGGACACGAACCTCACCGCCGTCATGGCGTGGACGTACGCCACCAACGACGCCGGACGCGGGACCTGGCCGCCCCGCTGGCTTTCCGGCGCGGCCGGCGCCACCAATAATCTGGCCAATCAGCCGGCCATCCGGGTCGGGTTGGATGCCTTCATCCGCAATGCCACCAACAACATTCAGGTTCAGATGGCCCTTTGGGAACAGATCAAGGACCTGCGCAGCACTTTGGAAAAATTCCGGACCGCCGAGACGGCCTTGTTCGGCGCCGTGCAGGCGGGCGAGGAAGTGAAAGTCCAGCAACAACACGCCGCGCTGGAGTCGGCCGCCAGATCGCTGGGCGACCAATTGGCCCGCGTCACGAATTCCACCCTCTTCCAGGGCGGCCTGTCTCTGACCAACGCCTTCCAGCGTTTCCGCATCCAGGTGGAAACCAGCGCCGCCGGCGCGTTGCAAAAAGTCAAGGCCGCGAATGACCAGGCGCTCAAAGACAACAAAGACCACAAACTGTTCGTGGACATTCAAAGCCAGTTGGACGGCGTGCAAGCCACCATCAGCAAGCGCCTGGCGGAATTCGTTTCACCCGCCGATCAGGCGGAATTGCAGGCCCTGGACGATCTTTATTTTGCCAACCTGGCGTTCATGAGCCGTTGGGGCCTCTACCAGCGCACCGTAAAACTGCTGGAGGAAAAACCGTTCGAAAAGGAATTGATCGGCCTGACCGGCGGGCCGCTGGACAATTTCCTCAAGGAACGGCTCGCCCCGATCAAGGACGAATCGGCCGCCTATGCCGGCAAATACAAAACCGAATTCGCCGCCGTCATGACCTATTACCTGGGCCGCGCGGAAAAGGGCCTGGGCACGGCCTTTCTGAACTCCTATCAACTGCAGGTGAAAAGGGATTTGGGCGCGCGGCTCGGATTCCCGCTCGTCAAGGACATCGGCAAGATGCTGACCTTCGACCAGTTGAAGGAAGCGGACAAGCTCTTGAAATACATCGCGGGCGACCTCAACTCCGCCGTCTTCCAGAAGCTCGCCGTGCGCGAGCGCGCGGACTGGAAGCCGTTCATCGCCGGTCTCGAAGCGCAGGCCAAGGTGGGCAAGGCGTTGCTCGGCGACGACGCCATCCTCGGCGGCTGCGCCGTGAGCCTCACGAAGATGGAAGACCCGCCCAATCCCAAGGACGACTGGCGGGCGCACTACCGCTTTATCAAACTGGCCTTCGCCGGCGACTCGAACAAAAGGGAGCGCAGTGAAGACCTGAATGACGTGGCCCTCGATGCCAGAGTGTCGGCGGAGCAAAAATTCGCAATTCAATTGTCCCAACAAACTGACACATCCGCCAAGCCGTACGAGACGGGCGACTGGGGGGTGTTGTGGCTCATCCACAAGGCCGGCGGCCGGCCTGCGAACAAGGCCGACCTGACCACCTGGCTGGTGGATTGGCCCGTGGACGAGCCCGGCTACAAGGGCGCGATCCGCTTGAAGCTGAAGTTTGACCGGCCGTTGCCCGAACTGGACAACTGGCCGGCGAAATAAACGCATTGCCGGAAATCCTCAGCGCTATGAGTGAATTCTATAAAAAATTCCTGCTCGAAGACCCGCGCCGGTTGAACCCCGCTTCGGGGCGCGGCGCGTTTCTGGCCGCCTTCGGCAAACATCCGGGCTGGGACGATCACGTCGAGGATTTGGGCCTGGAAACCGAAAGCCTGATCTTCGCGAAAACGCTGCTTTATGTTCAGGGCATCGGCGGGCAGATTGATTCGGGCGCGTGGGAAAAACTCGAGCCCGCCCAGCAAATCCCCGCGTTCAAACACGTCTTTGTCTGGCAGCGCGCCGGCCAGTTCATCATCGGGCGCATGTGGTCCTCGAGCGACGGCAAGGGCCGGACGCGCTACCCGTTGGTGGTCTGCGCCCACTTCGCCGGCATCCCGCTGGCCTGGGCGCTGGAACAGGCGCTTCCCCGGCTGGAAAAAATTGAGGAAGCCTGCCAGCTAACGAGGTCCGCCGCCGATGTGCGCGCGTTGCTCGACCGTTATCGCAACGAACTGCGGGGTGCGGTGGACCGGTCCAGTCCGGAGGTGGCCGAGACGCCGCTCAACGCCGCCGCGCTGGGCCAGTTTGTGGCCCGGCCGGAACTCGGGCCGCAACACGAAGGCTGGTTCCGGATACTTTACCAGTTGCAGAGCCAGATGTCGGCGTTCGCGCCGGGAAAATTCAGCTTGAAAGGCGACCTTTCGGCGATCCGGCCGCAGCAGATGCGCGTGCCGCCCTGCGGTGATTCGCCGGCGCAAATCTTTCAGATCTGGTCGCGCTTCTTTCTCGCGCAAGCCGACCCCGCCACGCCGCTGTTTTTCACGCTGCCGCTGGGGGAGGCGTGGCTGGATGTCACGATGGGCGAGCCGACGCCGCATGAAATCTATTGCCTGCGCGCGTCGGCCAAGGCCCTGCCGCTGGCCAACGAAGTGCCCTACAACCTGGACGCGGAGTTCCGGACGCGCGCGGAAACTTTTCTCACCGCGTTTCAAAGCGGCGAGACGCAACTGGCGCCGCTCAATGCCGGCACGTCGGTCGCGGCCGAGCCGGCAGGGTTTGCCTCAACCACGCAACGTTGGTTCAAATGGATGGTAGGCGGCGGCGCCGCGCTGCTCGTGGTTCTGCTCGCGATATTTTTTTTGACTTCTGGCAGGAAAGAAAAAACCGCCAAACCCCCGACGCCGGAGTCTTCGGCGAAGAACACCGCGGAAACACAATCCGCCCAGCCGCCAGCCGGGCAAAAAGCCAAAGAGGAAACCGCGGCGCGCGACATGGCCCGCTTGAAGGCCGAGGCCGAAGCCAGACGCCAGGCTGAGGAAAAGCGTCTCGCCCAGGAAAAAATGGCGGCCGAACAAAAGGCCAGGGACGAAACCGCGCGCTTGAATACCGATGCGGAAGCCAGACGCCAGGCCGGTGAAAAACGGCTGGCCGAAGAAAAGTTGATCGCCGGACAAAAAGCCAAAACCGATGCCGAAGTGCTGGAAAAGGCCCGCCTGGCGTCGGAAGCCGATGCCAGTCGCGTCGCCGAAGAAAAGCGTCTGGCGGAGGAAAAAATGAAGGCCGAACAACGAACCAGGAACGAAGCAGTCGTCCGCGAAGTGGCGCGGCTCAAGGCCGAAGCTGAAGCGCGCGAAAAAGCCCAATTGGTTGCCGCGGCCACGCCGGCGGCGACACCGGCAACGCGTGATGAAAAAAAAACGGCGGACCCCAAAACCAGGCCGGAGGCCAGCGCGCGCCGGTTGACCAACAGCATCGGCATGGTGCTGGTGCAGGTGCCGGGCAATTACTGGGTGGGCCAATATGAAGTCACCCAGGCCGAATATAAAAAAGTGATGAACGCCAACCCCAGCCGGTTCAATGCGAACGAGCGGCAGCCCGTGGAAAACGTCAGTTGGACCGACGCCGTGGAATTTTGCGCCCGGCTCACCGCGTTCGAAAAAAAGGCGGGCACCTTGCCCGCCGGCGCGACCTATACGCTGCCCACCCAGAAACAGTGGGACGAGTTTGTGGCCGATGCGAACCTCGACGACGCCGTAATCACAAAGACCAAGAAATTGAATTCGACCGCGCCGGTGGGCAGCACGCAGATCGCCAACCAATACGGATTGTATGACGTGCTGGGCAACGTTTGGGAATGGTGCCTGGACGAGCCTTCGCCGGCCGAGCGCGTCTCCCGTGGCCTGGCTTGGAACAGCCTTAAGAGTTATAAACTCAAAACGCTTGACCCCAATGCCCAGGCGGAATCCGTCGGCTTTCGTTGCGTGCTGGTGCCCTGAGCGGCGAATTGACTCAAAAAGATTGTTACCGAGGGAGTGGCGAAATGGTTTGAGGAAACCAGACGTTGACTCAAAAAGGGTGTTGCCGGGCGATGGACACCAAACGCCCGGTTCATCGGGAGGGTGTCCCAGGGCGGTGAGGGACAAAGCTGACCGCCGCCATCAACCGGGCGAAGGACGCGGGCGATATTCAAGACGTTGCGGCAGTTGCATGAGACGTTGCCACTGGAAATCATCGCGGTGCTCGAATTGCTGAATCGGTTGATAGAAAGTGCCGAATACAAGCTCTGCCAATTGAGCAAGCAAAGGCCCGGTGTGCTGGATGAATTGGCGGCAGAACGGGCCAAGCGGCTCGAAAAGCGGAGTGCGGAGTTGGAGAAGCAGGCCAGCCAACTCGCCGAGGAAATCAAGGAGTTGAGCGGGAAGATGAGTACTCGGATCGCGTAGGAGACGACGCAAGGAGGCTCTTTTCTATTCCGCACTCCGCGTTCCGAATTCCGCACTTGAAATGAGCCTCCTTGCGTCGTCTCCTACACTGGCGGGCAGGTCGGTGATCAATTCACCAGCCGATACCAGTTGTCACGCTGACGCGACTCGTAGCCGAGATCGCGGATGAGCCGTTGCATGTCCGCCACGCCCATGCGGAACGTCGTGCCCGCCTGGCTGACCACGTTCTCCTCAATCATGATGCTGCCCAGATCGTTCGCGCCGTATTTCAACGCGATCTGGCCGATCTCCTGTCCCTGCGTCACCCATGAGCTTTGAATGTTCGGGATGTTGTCCAGGTAGATGCGCGACAGCGCCTGCATCCGCAAATACTCATGCGCACCGACGGTCGGCGCCTTGAGCTTCGTGTGCTCCGCCTGAAACGTCCACGCGATGAACGCGGTGAAACCTTTGCTTTTGTCCTGCTGCGCGCGCACCCGTTCCAGGTGCTCGAGGCGCTCTGCCACCGTCTCGACGTGGCCGAACATCATCGTCGCGGTGGAGGCCAGGCCCAGCCGGTGCGCCACGTCCATCACATTCAACCAGTCGTCGCTCATCGCTTTGAGCGGCGCGATGCGCTGGCGCACACGGTCCACGAGGATTTCCCCGCCGCCACCGGGAATCGAGCCGAGGCCGGCTTGCACAAAATCACGGATGATTTGCTCCACGGGTTCGTTGAAAAAAACCGAGAAAGCGACGAATTCGCTCGGACTGAACCCGTGGATGTTGACCTGCGGAAACTTCGCCTTGATATGGGCGAGCAGGTCGAGATACCACTGCTTCGTCAACTTTGGATGATGGCCGCCCTGCATGAGAATCTGCGTGCCGCCCAGCGCCAGGGTCTCCTCGATCTTCCGGTCCATCTCTGCGTGGGTGATAACGTAGGCGTCGTCGTCCTTCTCGGTGCGGTAGAACGCGCAGAACTTGCAATAGACGTTGCAGGCGTTGGTGTAATTGACGTTGCGGTCCACGATGTAGGTGACGATATCGTTGCCGCGCCCGTCGTAAGCGGGGGCCTTCGCCAGTTGGCGGCGGCGGTCGGCCAGCGCGCCCAGTTCTTCGAGCGGGAGCCGGTAAAGCCGCAACACCTCGCTTGGGCCAATGCGCTGGCCGTCCCAAACTTGCTGCAGCAACTCGTCGAGTGACGCCTTGTCATTCACGGTGCCAATCTACTACACCCGCCTTTGCCGACAATGGATTTTCGCCGCACGCGACAGTTGGCCGTGGATTGCTTTGACCGGCGCTTCGAGACTTGCGCGGCGTGTCCGTCAAAAGTTGAGATTCAACTGGGCGTAAATCCAGTTCGCGTCCTGCGAACCGACCGCCGGCGCGGCGAGTGATTGCTTGACGTAGTCGCCCACGAAGAAGTGGCCGTAGCCGGCCTGGAGTGTGGCCCACGGTTTGAGCGCGAACGCGGCGGTGAGGTCCACCTCCGAGCCGACGTAACTGCCATAACCCGGATTGATCCCGTAGCCGGTGCCGGGGGTTGTGGTGATGCCGCCGCGGCGCGCGCCGGCGACGGTGTAAAAGTTGTCGCTCGTGCTGGCAAGCCAAAAGGCATGGTAATCCGCCGTGAGCGTCAGACGCGCCAGCGGCTTGATGGAACTGGTGACGCGCAGATCGTGGATGTTCTGCAACGAAACCAGGTCCATGAAGCCGTATAATTTGTGGTTCGTCGGGAACAGGTTCTCGAACGTGCCGTGCTCGCCGTCGGTGGGGTCACTGTCGCCGCTGGCGAAGTTGTATTCCACGCCGACGCGCGGCTTGTATTGGCTTCCGGTCCACGTGTAACCGCCGGCGACGGAAAGAGCCCAGGCCTGGTGGGCGAGGCTTTTGATTGGCGCGGCCGGGTCGTTGAAGTGGCCGTACTGCCCCATGAATTCGCCGGTGTAATCCCAGTGGCCAAACTCGCCCGGCACCGACTTGACCCGCAAGCCGATGGTGTAGATGTCGCGCGGCGACGGGCCGTTGAGCAGCGCGGGCTGGCCGGCTCCGTTGATGGTCGCCGAGCCGGCAGCGGTGTTGCGCGACAGGAAATACAGGTCGGTGGTTTGCCGGGGAACCAGGGGCGACGTGGCGTAAACGCCGAAGAGCCAGTCGTAGTCGTTGGGCTGGTTGAAATTGTTGTCGTCCGGGATGATCACCCGGCCGGCGAAGAAATCGGCAACGACGTTAGGATTTTGCCAGCGGAGCCTGGCCGCGTCGAAGACGCGGCCGAGATTGTTCCAGTCAAAAGCACCGAGGAGCCGCTCGTCGCCATAGCTCAACTCCTGGCGGCCCGCCTTCAGCGAGAGGGGAATCTCCTTGGGATTGCCGACCATGACGTAAGCCTGATGCAAGTCCATCGGGCCGTCGGCTTCGGGATTGGGATTGCGGTCGTCGCCGGTGGTGTAACTGCCGCGGCCTTCGACGAAGACGCTGAACCATTCCGCCGTGTAGCCGACGCGCGGTTTGACCCGTAGCAACCGGAAAGAATTATCCGGGTTGGGTGTGGTTTTCTTGAAATCGTTGGCGCCAGCCGCCGCGCCGAGGTTGGGCGAGGTGCCGAAGTTGTCTTTGGATTCGTAACGAAACCGCACCTGGACGCCGGCGTCCCAGGCCGCGTTGTCAGCATCCTGCTGTCGAAGCCAATCGTTGAACAGGCCGGGGCCGGGCGGCGGCGCGGGACTGGTGAGGTAGCTTTGCGCCGAGGCGGGCACGGTGACGAGCCAGAGCGCGCTGGCAGCGAGGGTGGCAAGCGATGAGGTCATGTTGAAAGGATCGCTCGCTTGGACGGTGTTCATTTCGATGAGACTGAATGCTATGAAAGTTGTGGTGAAGACGCCAGCCTAACCCGGAACTAATCAACACAACCACGAATGGACACGAATACACACGAATAAAAACAGGCCTGCACAGACTTTTTGCCGGAGTCGGTTAATTTCACCAAACGGTGAGCAGCACCAGGATAGACCGAACTCTCCGTCAGCCAATCGGATTCGTGTCCATTCGTGTCTATTCGTGGTTCTGATCTGCATCGTTACGGCTAAGATCGAGGTTTCCGGCCCCGTCCTGCGTCGCGGACGACGGCACGTCACGGACTTCACGCAATCCTCCTGAGGCGAACTTTTTTTTGAGCGGACCGGGCCAGGATTCGCCGCGACGACGAGCCATCACGGCACGAACTTTGGCTCATAAACCGGCCCCAGCCCGTGCTGGCGCAACAGTTCGATGAACTTTGCCACTCCGCGCTTTTCGTCCGCGCCCAGGTGATAGTGAATGTGCCAGCCGAGGTAATCGCGGCGAAAATCCAGGTCATATTCCTTGCGTGCGGCGATGATGGCATCAAGCGTGTCCAGCCCGAACGTCTTGGCTTCGCGCAGATGCCGGCGAAGCGGGGCGTTGTCAATGCCGCGCCGCAGCGCCCAGACAGCGAACACGAAGGGCAGCCCGGTCAACTCATACCACGCCGCGCCGAGGTCCCAGATTTCGTGCTCGTGCGGCGCGCGCAAAAAGTCAATCGCGGGGTTGCCGATGAGCAGGACGCAATCGAGCGACGAGGCGGCCTGATAATCGGCCAGCGGCTTGAACTCGGGCCTCAGACCGCGCCCGGCCAGCAGAACGCGGAGCAGCGTGACGCTCGTGCAGGAAGCGGAATCGCAGAACACTTCCTTCACCTGCTCCAACGGCCGGCGATGCGCCAGAAAAACGCTCCGCACCTCACCCAGCGACGCGACCGCGATGCCGTCCAGCACATCGTAGCGGTCATTGAACAAGACCTCGGTGATGCTCACGAGCGCGGCGTCCAGTTCGTCGCGCCGCAGCATTTCGGCCAGTCTGGCCGGCGTGTGAAACACCACCTGGTCTTCCAGGCCGCGCGTGAGGGGGACCGAATTCAAGTAGGGGACCGTGCCGACGCGGAAGGGGGCGAGCGAGCCGGTCAGTTCATCCTCGCGCTGCATCAGGATTTTGCGTTCCTCGCTCGCGACCGTCTTCACGATGTGCTCGACAGGCTCCGGGGGTCCCGGCGGGGCCATGCGGAGTTTGGGGATGTCGTCAGACATGCGCGCAGGTTTTAACGCAAAGACGCAAAGGCGCAAAGACGCAAAATTGGGGCGGGCTCAGGAAAATGCACCCACACCTGGGCAATCCCGAAGGGATTGAATCATTCAGCTCAGGGTTGACCGCGCCAGCGAGCTACCCCGGGTGAACGGACCAACGATTCAAAACCTCAACGGGGTTTCATCAGACGGGCGTTGTGGGAGGATGCAATCGCTCGCCGTGGGCGTGTTTCTCGGCGATCCACAGTCGGAGCAAATCAGCGGCGGCCTGACGCGCGCCTTCAATCCCCGAGCCATGCGTGGTCAAACCAAGACTGGGCACGTGCGCGTAGTAATAGCCGGACGGAAAATCCTTGTCGGTGACCTTGTCAAATAGGACGCCAAAGTTCATGACGGCAAACTATCGCAGGGAAGCAAGGAACGCCAAGCTAATACCGTCATCCGAATTGGGAGCCTCTGAGTGAGTTGAGGAAGAAATCCACTGCTCTGATCTTGTCGATTACTTACGATCCTAGCCAACAACCCGCTTCAATTCAGCAAATCGGTTACTCGCGTCAAATGTTGGGTACTCTTTGGGCGCGGGCGAAAGCAAAAGGAGAAATCGGTTTTCCCCCAACTTGACTGATTCGAGCTTTCAAAAACCGTCCCACAGCCGGTTGCGGATCGCCACATAGCTCTCCTGCGAATCACATTGCAGAGGATGGCTTTCACGAATGCGCTCCCACGGCAACACGCGGTTTGACTCTGAGGTCTTCGCAGATGGCTCGGATGATGGCGAAGAGATTTCGCGTGGTCGGGTTACCACGACGGCTCAACATTCGGTGGAGCGCCTTTTCGCCCAAGCCCGTCTGCCGTGCCAGTTCCTTGAACGAAATCTCCGCGTGAACGAGGTCACGCAGCATGGAAAGCCCTTCCTCTGTCTCACCCTCCAGCAGGGCGTTGAGTGCCTCAGCATACAACGCCCGCGCAAACTTTGGATCGCGGTTGATCCGCGCCAGAACTGTCCGTTTATATTCTCGGGTTAGTGCCATTGCTCGCTCTTTGGCTTTTATATTGTTTCCACCGCTCAATTGCGGCAGCGATATCGGCCGATTGTCGTCGTTTGCTTCCACCGCCCAGCAGAATAATAAGTGTCCTGCCTTCGCACCCGTAATACACGCGATAGCCTGGACCAAAATCCAGCCGCAACTCGAACACGCCTTCGCGCAACGACTTCGCCGCACCAAAGTTGCCTGTTTCAAGCCGGCGGATGTATCTGTCCACCCGCGCTGCGGTTACTGCATCCAGTGAATTAAACCAATCGGCAAACGGAGAGTGCCCAGCTCCGGCGTATTCCTTAATTTCAAAGGTCTTATGCATAATCTGATTATGTGGTGGTTCATGTTGATCTTTCGCCTTTCGTTTTTGCCCAGTTCCGCCGAGCGTCGGTGTAGCTTGATTGCCACGCTGTTTTCAAATAGTGCCCTTTATGTTACCAATGTCAAGTGAAGAAATGAGGCCGTCTCACGCCGTCGCCAGATTGTCCTCCAACACTTTGGATTTGTTCACGGGCGGTTCAGCTTCGGTTGCCGCTGGCGCGGCATCCCAAACTTTGATCGGTTCGTAGAAGGTATTTCGTTGTACCGGAGTGCGGCCGGCTTCGCGGATGGCTTTGATCATGTCCGCTTCGGTCTGCAACTGCGGCGAGGTCGCGCCCGCCATGTGGAAGATGTGTTCCTCGATGATGGTTCCATGAAGATCATCCGCACCGTAGCTCAACGCCACTTGCGCCAGCTTCAGCCCCAGGCCGACCCAATACGCGGTGATGTGATCGAAGTTGTCGAGATAGATGCGGCTCGCGGCGATGGTGCGCAAGGCGTCGAAACCCGTGGGCGGCGTATGCACCGGGATGTCGTTGTTCTCCGGCTGATATGGCAGCGGCACGAAGCCGGTGAAGCCGCGCGTCTCGTCCTGCAACGCGCGCAATTGCCGCAGATGATCCACGCGGTCGGCCAGCGATTCGACGTGGCCGTAGAGCATCGTGCAGGTGCTGCGGCCGCCCATGCGATGCCACGTGCGGTGGACGCCGAGCCATTCCTCGGCGGATTCCTTGCCCCTGGCGATGGCGGAGCGGACTTCCTGGCGGAAAATTTCCGCGCCGCCGCCGGTGAGAGAATCGAGGCCAGCGTCCTTCAACTCGCGCAACGTCTGCTCCACGGTTTTCTTCCCGAGCCAGGCGAGGTGCAGGATTTCAATGGCGGTGAAGCATTTTAACTGAAGTCTCGGTGTAGCAGCCGACGTGAGTCGGCTCTGACTATCAGGTTGAGGGTTGAGGGTTGAGGGTTGAGAGGATTCAGTTTGAGCCGGCTCACGTCGGCTGCTACTTGGATTCAGCGCGCTCAACGCCTTGAGCATGTCCACGTAGTAACTGAACGGCAGCGACGGATGCAGCCCGCCGACGATGTGCAATTCCGTGATGCCGAGCTTCAACGCTTCGCGCGCCTTCTCGACCATCTGCGGGATCGTTAGCTCGAAACCATCCGCGTCGCGTTTCTTGCGGGCGAAAGAGCAGAACTGGCAGGAGAGGATGCAATAGTTGGAGTAGTTGAGGTAGCGATTGATGATGTAACTGGCGCGATTGCCCACCTTCTTTTGCCGCGCGAATTCGGCGATGGCACCGAGGGCGTTCAGGTCCTTGGATTCAAACAGCCGCAGCGCGTCGGCCTCGGAAATGCGTTCGCCGGCGGCGACCTTGTCGTGGAGATCGCGCAACCCGCTGTATTGAAGCAAAAAATTCATCGCACGACCCGGAAGCCGGGAAACACGATTTCGGTCACGGTCACGGCCAGAAACACCAGGCTGATGAGGCCGTTGAGGCGGAAGAAGGCGGTGTTGATCCAGTTCAAGCTCCGCCGCCGCGCCAGCCAGTGTTCGAGCACCAGGCACACCAGGATGACGAGCAGGCCCACCAAGTATGCCACGCGAAAACCGGAAAGCAATCCGAAGCCAAAGAGCAGTCCCCACATAATCATGTGCGACAGGAACGCCGCCTTCAGTGCGTTGACCGGCCCCCACGCCACGACCAGCGAGTGCAACCCGTGGCGCCGGTCAAACTCATGATCTTGCAGCGAATAAATGATGTCAAAACCGGCCAGCCAGAACACGACCGCCACCGCCAGCAGGAGCGGCAGAAAGGCGCTGTGTTTCACCGAAAGCGACCCGTCGCGCAGCGGGAAAAACTCGAAACCGCCGTTGACCGCCAGCCACGCTCCGAGGGGCGCCAGCGCCAGCGCCAGGCCGAGCCAGACATGGGTGTAATCGGTGAACCGCTTGGTCAGCGAGTAGAAGCAAATCAAAAACAAAGCCACCGGCGACAGGTAGAAGCAGACCCGGTTCAGGAGGAAAGCGGCGGCCACCAAGACGGCGCCGCCCAGGACACAGAGCGCCCACGCGCCAGCGAGGGAGATCTGGCCGGCGGGCAGATGGCGCAGAGCCGTACGGGGATTTGCGGCGTCGAATTTGCGGTCCACGATGCGGTTGAAAGCCATCGCGCAGGTGCGGGCGCCGACCATGGCCGCCAGGATCAACAGGAACACGCGCCAACCGGGCCAGCCGCGGTGGTCGCGCGCCGCCACGACCATCGAGGCGAGCGCGAAAGGGAGCGCGAAGATGGTGTGGGAGAACTTCACGAAGGAAGTCCATTTGTGAATCGTCTGAAACATTGAACCTTGAACCTTGAACCTCGAACTTTGAACGTCGCATTCACCCGTGCGGTTGACTGGCGTTACGCAATACCGGCGCGTGTTTTTTAACCTCCAGAGTTCGCTCCGCCGTCTTTACGCTGGCATTGAAAATACGGATGAGTTCGTCGCCTTCGCGCAACAGGAAAGCAAGCTGAGGATCGTCGAGCAGCCAATTCTTTCGCTCTACCAGGCGCGCCCATCGCCTCGTCTCACGCAACTCCTTGAGGCAAATCTTCAACTTGTGGATGAAGTCTTCCTGCGATTCGGGTGACTGGGCCTCGCCGTGGTTTCCATAAGGCGAGGTGCCCGCGCGCAGCAGTTGTCCGGCAAGATGGTTGCCTGCGCGGGTGTTCGGCAGTTTTTCTGAAACGTCAGTCACCGCCGACGCGAATTCCAACAACCGTTCTTCCAGGTCGTATTTCCGCGGTTGGCCGGGTGTTCGCCGCTCATTGGTTTGTTGTTCAAGGTTCAAAGTTCGAGGTTCAGGGTTCAAGGTTTCCGGTTCGTCACTCCTGTTCCTCCTGCCAGCGCGGCGAAAGCTTGTTCGGCACTCCCAAATGGTCGAGCACGCGGGCGACGACCGTGTCCGCCACCTGCTCGATGGTTTGGGGCCGTGTGTAGAAACTCGGATTCGCCGGCAGAATCGTGGCGCCGGCAAGCAACAGCAGTTCAAAGTTCCTCACGTGAACGAGGCTCAAGGGAGTCTCACGCGGGACGAGGATCAGTTTCTTCCGCTCCTTGAGCACGACGTCGGCGGCGCGCAGCAGAACGTCCTCGCTGTAACCGTGCGCGATGCGGCCCAGCGTGCCCATGGTGCAGGGAATGACGACCATGGCGTCGGGCGGATTGGAGCCGCTGGCGAAGGGGGCGTTCATGCTCTTGAGGCCGTGCTGCTGGACGCCCGGTTGGAGTTTCAGGCCGTCTGGCAATTCCTCGTTGATCACCTGATGCGCGTAGTTCGACAACACGACGTGCACCTCGTGCTGGCGCGGGTCGAGATTGTCCAGCAGCCGTTGCGCGTAGAGCAAGCCGCTGGCGCCGGTGATGGCAACCAGAATTCTCAAGAGCAGGTTTTTCTTTAATCGGATACTTTTTAGCAGCCCGGGCCAAAGTTTTCCGCTGTGCGGCCAACGAGCGCCCGGCGCGGCGGAGTCCGGGCGGGGTCAACTTGACGAGGCGCAAAAAAATGGGCAAGCCCAATCAACGGAGAGGGAGGCCGCTGGATCAAGGCAGGGCCAGCCGGTTGGTGACGCCGGCGGTTGTCAGATGATTGGTGAACTGGAGGTCGTTGAATATTTGCACGCTGCCGTCGGTCAGGGCGGCGTTGCCGACGCTGACATGGATGCTGGTCGTCCAGCCGGTGTTGAAATTGTTCGACCCGATGTCGGCAAACTGAGCGGCCGGAATCGGAGTGTCGGAGGCCGCCGTGGTCTTGATGTTGCGGTCGGTCACCAGCAGTTTTTGCGGTTCGGATTCCGAGGCATCATGGCTGGCGGGGTAGGAGATATTGGAGTCGCGAAAGAGGGGGCCGCTGGCTGGATTGTTATTAAAATTGGTCGCCCACGTTTTATTGCTCTGGCTGGGGCAAACGAGGATTCTGGGAGTGACCAGTTCATCCTTGAGCGAGATGTAAAACCGCCAGCATTCGTGCCCGCCGCCGGCGGTGATGAAATTATTCGCATCCCGCTCGCCGGGGAATTGGCCGTCGTTATCGAGCGCGTTCAAGCGGACGGCGAGGCTGATTTGTCTCAAATTGTTGAGGCATTTGATTCGCAACGCTTTGGCTTTGGCTTTGGAAAGAGCGGGCAACAACATGCTTGCCAGGATGGAAATGATGGTAATCACCACCAGCAGTTCAATGAGCGTGAAAGCGCCCTTTCTGTCGTGGGAGGGTGTGGGCGTCATATTGCGGCTGGTCTGGAATGCGTGTCCGAACAGTACGCCTTCAATCATGATGCGTCAATCGGCCCACTGCAATTGAGCCTGAACCTGGCCACGACCGCTTCCAAGCCGGAAGCGGCCCGGCGGCAGATTTTAGCTGCGCTGACCTGGGCCAGATAAACCTCGGAAACGGGCCTTAAAAGCTGAAGGCACCCTTGCGGGCGCCTTTGGCAAAGAGACCAACTGGAACGCCCTGTTATAGTGGAAAGGCTATGCCGTTGGTGATTCCACAACTCCCCAAAAAATTGGTCAGTTGGGCGTCGTTGAATAATTGCACGCTGCCATCGGACAACCCGAGGTTGCCGGTCTGGACATGGACGCTGCCGTTCCAACCTCCCCGCCACACGTTCGAGCCCATGGTGCCGTGCACGGTGTCAAGCCATTGTACGCCGGTTGCGATATTGATAACATTGCGATCCCCGGTAATCAAGGACAGCGGCTGGACCTCCGAGCAGGTCGTGCCGCCAAAATAGGAGATATTGGCATCACGCGCAGTTTGTACAGCCGCTCCAGCAGGATTCCAAGCTTGAAAGTTGGTTATCGGCACTCTCGTCGTCGCGGGGCAGACCGCGACCTTACCCGTAACCAACTCCTGCCGTAACTGGTAGAGCATCCGAAAGACCTCGGTGCCTGCAGCTCCCGTCGGGCCGGTCCGAAAATTGTTCCCATTCCGCTCGCCGACGTACTGGCCGTTGTTGTCCGCCGCGTCCAACCTTTGCGCCAGGCAGATTTGTTTTAAGTTGCTGGCGCACTTGATGCGGGTGGCCTTGGCTTTGGCCTTGGCAAGCGCAGGCAACAACAGACTGGCCAGGATGGCGATGATGGCGATGACGACCAGCAACTCAATCAGCGTGAAGGCGCCGATCCGGTATTTGCGAAATAGGTTTGTCATGTTTTTCTTTTGGTTGGTATGAGTTCAGGATTGTGAAAAAGCCAGACACTCACTTTTCAGTGTCAACACATTCTTCAATTCAGCATGGGAAATGCCAGCGCCAAATTCAGGCCATAAACAGCAGGCCGGAAGAAAAACAGCCCTGATAACGGATGGAGTTGACGCAAAATGCGTGAAGCCGACGCTCGCTCCGGGCAGGTTCCCTTCTCCATTCAAAACCAGAAAGGCGCCCTTGCGGGCGCCTTCAGCAAAGAGACCAATGGGAGCGCCGTGTTATCTCGGGAAGGCGATGCCGTTGGTGATTCCACAACTCCCCAAAAAATTGGTCAGTTGGGCGTCGTTGAATAGTTGCGAGCTGCCATCGGACAACCCGAGGTTGCCGGAGTTGACATGGACGCCTCCGCCCCAACCTCCCCGCCACACGTTCGAGCCCATGGTGCCGTGCGCGGCGTCAAGCCAGGCTGCGCCGGTTGCGATATTGATAACATTGCGGTCCCCAGTGATCAACGACAGCGGCTGGTTCTCCGTGCAGGTCGTGCCGCCAAAATAGGAGATATTGTTATCATTCCTTTGTGGAGCCGCTCCAGGAGGATTCCAAGCCGTGTTCATGTTGGTCACCGGCACGACCGTCGTCGCCGGGCAGACCGTGACCTTGGACGTAACCAACTCCTGTCGCATTTGGTACAGCATCCGAAAGACTTCGGTGCCTGCCGCTCCCGTCGGGCCGGTCCGAAAACTTGACCCATTTCGCTGGCCGACATACTGGTCGTTGTTGTCCGAAGCGTCCAACCGCTGCGCCAGGCAGATCTGTTTCACATTGCTGGCGCATTTGATGCGGGTGGCCTTGGCTTTGGCCTTGGCAAGGGCAGGCAACAACAGGCTGGCCAGGATGGCGATGATGGCGATCACGACCAACAACTCAATCAGCGTGAAGGCGCCGATCCGGTATTTGCGAAACAGTTTTGTCATATTTTTCTTTTGGTTGGTTGAGTTCGGGCTTCCGAAAAAACTAGGCTTTACTTTGTTATTGTCAACACATCTTTTTGTTCAGCACGAAAAATGCCAGCCCAAAATTTCGGCCATAATCACAGCAATCCGGAGGAAAAACAGCCCTGATATCGGATGAGGTTGACGCAAAATGCGTGAGGCCGACGCTCGCCCCAGGCAGGCTCCCTTCTCCATTCAAACTCCAAAAGGCACCCTTGCGGATGCCTTCAACAAAAAAACAAGATAGGGCTATGCACTTGTTTCCCCTTGGCCCCCGGAACACGCTAAAGCGTGAACTCCAACGCCGCGCGCGGCTGTTTTCGTTGGAGTTCAACCTTTAGGTTGTCCCGGTCTGTATGAAGGGGAATCAAGTGCCTAGCCCTAAAACAAAAAAACAAAATGGAACGCCGTGTTATTTCGGGAAGGCGATGCCGTGGGTGATGCCGCAACTCCCCAAAAAGCTGGTCAGTTGCGCGTCGCTGAACGTTTGTGCGCTGCCATCGGACAACCCGATGGTTCCGGAGTTGACATGGACGCCTCCGCCCCAACCTCTCCGCCACACGTTCGTGCGCATGCTGCCGTGCATGTTGTCCAGCCATGAGTTGCCGGCTTGTTGATTGATCACGTTGCGGTCCCCGGTAATCAAGGCGTTCGGGGCTGCGAACCCGGTCAAATCTCTTTAACCGAAACCGTCCTCGCGCTCAATCAACACCCGGTTCAACCACGGATTCGTTTCAACGCAAAGCCGCGGTGGCGCAAAGAATTTTATCCACGGATGAACATCGATGGACACGGATTTCTTTTGCCGCAAGAGAACGCATGGAACGCAAAGAGTTTGACCGCTGATTGCCGTGGATTGCCCTGCCAGACAATTTAGGTGGGAGTCATTTGAGCCGTGCGGTGAAACCTGCCTGCTCGAAATGTTTGTCGCCGGTGAGGGCTTGGGCAATCCCCTCCTCGCGCATGACCACGAAAGGCAAACAGTCCGTCAAAAACCACTCTTTGTCCTGCCGCTGCTCGAAGAAATCCACACCGCGCTGAAAGAGACGGGTGTCGGCAGGAATGATTTTGACGCGGCGAATGATTGAGAAGCGACCGGTGGAGCGCCACGAAATCGGCGCGGTCATTCGGGTGGCAATAAGCGTCGCCAGACCCGGCCAGCACCCATTCGGTGGTGAGCATGTGGTGTTGCGGATCGCGGGAAACTTCGACGGCTTGCAGGTGACGGTCTTCGCACGGCTCAGGGCTGCCATCGCGCGGCCAAACTGCGTTTGCGGGGCTTTGCCCGCCAGTTGTTCGGCCACGCTGCCCAACCCTCCGCACCGGTGGATGCTGTCCCGGTCCACATACAGGCTGCGGGGCGATCCGTGGCGGCACACCCAGCTCTCCAACACGTCGTGGCTGGCGCGCGTGGTCTCTTCCTCGAAGAACTGCGCCCACATCCGCCCCGTCGCGTTGTCCACCATCACCATCAGCACGCACTTGGTGCGGCGACCTTCGAACCAGTCAGGATGCGAGCCGGCCAGTTGCACCATCTGCCCAAAACAGGCTTTGTGTTCGCGCCATTGCCGGTGACGCTGCCGCCGCCGCACGGCGCGTTTGCCTTCGGCCATCAACCAGCGCCGCAGCGTCTCGTGATCGATTTTCAGCCCTTCGGCTTCCAGATACTCCGCGGCCAGCGTCGGGCCGAAGTCCGGGTAGCGTTCCTCGTAGCGGGCCAGCATGCGCTCGCGCACTTCGGGCGCTTGCCGGCACAGGCTCGGCGTGCCCCGCAGCCGGCGCCCCAGTCCGGCCTCGCTCTCGGCCCGATACCGCCCCCACACGCGCTTGGTCTGCCGATAACTCAACTCCAGCAGTGACGCCGCCTGCACCAGCGTCAGTTCTTGGCGTTTGATTCCGGTCATGATCACAATCCGATCCCGTTCGTTCCGACTCATCGTTAATGTCTCCATGGTGTGCCGGGATTGCTGCCGCAACCCCGCCTTCAAGGGGACATTTTCATCGAGTTCCGACACGCCGCTTCTATCACTTGCCCTGCCCCGCGGAGATTGGCAGACTGCGCCCGCGATGCGCGAAACCCTGCGAGCCTGGACCGAGGCGACGGAAACGTTCGTCCTGGAGGTCATCCTGGAGCAGCGTCCCGGCAAGCGGGCGGCGCTGGTGCGCGCCGGACTCCACGCGCTCTCCAAGGTTTTCCAGGTGGCCATCAAGCTGCGCCGCTTCCTCTATAACGTGCGGATTCTGCGCGACTCCACGCTCGGCGTGCAGGTCATCGCCATCGGCAACCTGACCGTGGGCGGCACGGGCAAAACGCCGGTGGTGGAAAAGTTCGCGCGCGAACTCCAGAACCAGGGCCGCACCGTCGCCATCCTCTCGCGCGGCTACCGTTCCAAACCCCCGCCCCTCACCCGGCGCCTGCTGGACTGGGTGCTGTTTCGCCGCGAGAGCACGCCGCCGCGCATCGTATCCGACGGCAAATCGCTGCTGCTGGATTCGGAGACCGCCGGCGACGAACCGCACATGCTCGCCTCCAATTTGAAGGACGTGGTGGTGCTGGTGGACAAGGACCGCGTCAAAAGCGGGCGCTACGCCATCGAAAAGTTCGGTTGCGACACGCTGCTGCTGGATGACGGATTTCAATATTGGAAGCTGGCTGGACGCCGCATGGACATCGTGCTGGTGGATTGCCAGCAGCCCTTCGGCAACGAGCGCCTGCTGCCGCGCGGCACCTTGCGCGAGCCGCCCTCGCACCTGGCCCGCGCCAACACCATCTTCATCACCAAAAGCGACGGCAACACTGCCGCCCTGCGCCAACGCCTCGAACAATTGAACCCCGCGGCCGGGATCATCGAATGCATCCATCACCCGCTCTATGTTGAGGACGTGTTCACCGGCGAACAGTTCGGGCTGGACCTGCTCCGGGGCCGGCGGGTTGCCTCGCTCAGCGGGATTGCCCAGCCCGAAAGTTTCGAGCAAAGCCTCGTCAAGCTGGGCGCCGAGCTGGTCTATTCCAAGCGCTTCGCCGACCACCATCGCTTCACCCAGCAGGAAGTCCTCAACGTCATCAACCGCAGCAAAAAACGCCAGGCCGCCGCGATCATCACCACTCAAAAAGATGCCGTGCGCTTCCCCAAGCTCGACCGGCGCGACCTGCCGGTTTATTTCATGCGGGTGGAAATCAAAATCCTCACCGGAGCCAAGGACTTCCACGACTGTGTGCGGCAAATCTGTTTCCGTTGATCGATGAATTTGAAATGGATCATCCTCTCACCCCGGCCCTCTCCCCTTCCAAAGGGGAGAGACCGCACGAGCCAGGGCTTGCGAATTGTGTCCCGGAACCGGAGAAAACCGAGCTTGGTCGCGTCAGCGTCTTGGACTGCGCCAGTCCTCTGGCGCTTTGGAAGTCGTGGGTTGTCGAAAGCGCCAGAGGACTGGCGCACTCCAAGACCTTGCGGTGATACGAACGGTTCATGGATA
>CAZIFU010000256.1:0-30346 GCA_964539075.1 uncultured Verrucomicrobiota bacterium
CTTTTGAGAAAAGCGGCCAGGCTCTCGCGCTCGGTGGCAGTGAAGTTGAAGCGCGGCGCTTTGCCGGCGGGATTTTCCGCCAGGCAACCGCCCGTGGCCGTCAGCTTGTTGAACGCGGGCGCGGCCAGTTCGCTTTTTACCAGAGTGCCGCGCTCGTTCAAAGTGTGGCAATTCAGGCAGCCGCTCGCCGCCACCAGTTGCCGGCCGCGCCCGGCATTGCCCGCGGGCGCCGGGGCTTCAAATTCCTTCCGGTGCGATTGCGTCAGGTAATCGGCCAGCAACAACGCTTCCTCTTTCGAGAGCCCCAGGTCCGGCATCCGTCCGCTCGGATCCACGGCCAGCGGATCGAGTAAATAGCTGGCCAACTCGTCGGACTTCATCTTTGAACCCAAGCCGTCGAGCGCGACACTGCCTTCGCCGTGACACGCTGTGCAGCCGAGTTTGGCAAACAATTCCTTGCCGTGTTCGACATCCGCTGGCTTGGCGCCGGAAGACGTGACCCGTTGCTGCGGCGCCTTCAACCCCGCGAGGTAAGCGGCCACATCGGCCCGATCCGGGACATTTTCCAAAAGGGCGGGCATGACCGCCGTCGCGCGAAAGTGCCGCGGGTTTTCCAGCCATTGGAAAATCCAACTGTCCGTCGCGCGCGAACCGACTCCGTTCAACGACGGCCCGCGCCGGCCGCCCGGCAACGCGGAGTCCGGCTGGTGGCACGCGATGCAATTGAACTCCTCCACCAGCTCGCGACCGCGGCCGGCTTTGAGTTGCGCGGCGAGTTCGGTGGGAGTTTCCCGGTGTCCGAACGCGCCGGCGGGAACCGGCTCGCGCTGGAAAAAATCCGCCTGCCACTGCAACTGCAATCGGGCATCGCCCGGTTTGCGCTCGAACTCGATCCGCAGCGGAAATTCGCCGGCGGTGAGGGCGACAGCCTGGCCCTGGATTTCCCTGCCGTCGAGAAAGACCTGCGCGTTGCCGGTGAGGGTGTATTTGCCATTGCGCAGAATGGTGAGAATACCAGTCCACTCGGCCTTGAACGACGGCAGGAGTTGCGGGTGGATGGATTGTTGCGCGGTGAGCGTGAAGTCCGGCGTTGGCGTCACGAACACGACCGTGCGCCCGCCATCGGTGGCTTTGGCCACCAGGCCGGGCGACAGCGGCGTCTGGGTTTGAGCCACAGCCCGAAAAACAAAGCCGGACAGCGCGAGTGCGCCCCATCCCAGCGCGAAAAGATGGCGGATCATGTCAAGTTACACCGGCCAGGGCCGAGGGTTGCTTTGTTAACTCGCATAAGCAGCAGGCCAAAGCAACTGCAAGTTCTGCAGCGGGCTGGTTTTTCCGCGACCTTTGCGGAGCGGGAAAAAGGCATCCGGACTAATCATCAGCTGAATCGTTTTAAGGCGGGAAGAATCTGGCAAGCCGCTGCGCTTTGGCAAGCCTGCCGAATTCAAGTGGCCGGAATAAAACGCTGGCCAAGCCAGGCCGCGACAAACAGCAGAACAAACACCGCGCTGAATTGAATGTCCGCCGCGCCCACGGCCAGCAGGTCCACCAGGACAATCCCGGCCAGTAACCCGCTGACTGCCTGCGCGATGTCCGGTTCTGCCCGCTCCAACAGATGACCCAGGCACGAGGCGATCCAGACGGCGAGAGCCAGCGCCAGCCATAAACCCGTCGTCCGGTATTCCGCATTGCTCACGATCCAGGCGAGCAGCATCGGCGCCGCCAGCGAAACGCACGGCCAATATTGAAACGGTGAACGTGTGCTTTCCCGCCGGGCCAGGTGGCTGAGGCCCGTGATGTAAGCGGCCAGCGCCAGCGCGCTCCAGAGAACCAGACCGTCCACACCCGCGTCGCCAGTGGAAGCCGCCAGCAGGTAAAGCAAAAACCGGCAGGCCGCCATCAGCATCGGCGAAAAATTGACGCGCTTGTGCACTGCGTCGTAGAGGACGATGCACAACAGCAACACCACGGCGAGCAGGCCCGTGGTCTGGCCGATCAGAATCAAAATCAAGGCGCCGGCGCCCAGCCAGAAAAAGCCCCAGCGCCAGACCGCCGCCAGCGTTATTGCGCCGGAAGGGATCGGGCGCCCGGTTCGTTGCCGGCGGTCCAACTCCACGTCGAACGCATCGTTCAAAAACATCCCGCCCAGATACAGGCAGGTGGCACCGAGACAGACCAGGGTGAGCCGGGAAAGGTCACCGGCCCCGCCCAAAATCCAGCCGGCCAGGCAATTCGACCAGACGGTGGGCAGGTTCGAGACACGGCCCAGCACCAGCAGTGTGCGCAGGGAGCGGAGGAGAGTGGGCTGGGGCGAAGGCATCAAGGCGGGAAAATGATGAATGACGAATTTCCAATGACGAAGGAATGACGAAGTTCGAATGACGAAAGGCTCCGCGGCGTCTGGTCGCGGCCCGGCGATTCCTTCGAACTTCGTGTTTCGTCATTCATTCGTTATTCGTCATTTACGCCACCGTGACCAGTCCGTGTTCGGCCAGCCGTTGCAAGGTCCAGTCGTATTCGCGCGCCAGTTGGTCCACGACGCTCTGGTTCTTGAGTGATTGCGGCAGCACTTCCCAGGTGTAAGTCTCCATTTCCAGGTGCGAGCAGAGCGCCGGGTCCGCCTGCAACAGTTTCAGCAAACCCAGGATGTGGTCGCTGGTCGTGTCGAACTCCGGCGTGGGCTGGCTGTGCAGCGGGATGTGGAAATGGATGCGCCACTCGGCGGAAGGCAGGTGGTGGAGGGCGGATTGCGAATGGAGCGCCACATCCAGATCCTTGAACCGGGCCAGCGACCCATCCTCGCCACGCGCCACGACCTGGTGCAAATAGGTGTCATCGGCAAACGCGGCCAGTGCCTGGCGGACGTCGTCCGTCGGCCTGATCTTCAGCGCCGAGCTGAGATGGATTTTGCTGATCTTGATCCCGTGCTGCCGGAGGCGCGCGATGGCGGTGTTCGGTTCCTCGAATTCAACGGCCAGGTGGCAGGTGTCGTAATTGACGCCCAGATGCTCCTGCAAGCGCGGGTCGTGCGGGTGCTCGGCGCGCAGGCGGTCGAAAAATTTCGCAGTCTCCTCGCTGGTCTCGAACAGGCCCAGCGGTTCGGGCTCCAGACCCAGGTGCATTTTGCGTCCGGATCCCTCGCAGGAGCGCGCAATGTGCTCCACGCAAAGCCACAGGTTGTGACGGATCGCCTTCACCTGGTCGGCCGAATGAATGAATTCCTTGAACGACCCCGGCAACGTGCTGACGCTCCCTTCGGTCCCCGGCGGCACGAGGTGCTCGAGGATGTCGAACAGCCGGTTTGTGTAGGCCAGCCGCTCCGGCGTGGTCCAGTCCGGCGCATAGACCTGTTCCTTGACGCGGCCGCCGTGAAAGCGGCCGTAGGGAAATCCGTTGATCGTAAAAATGTAGCAGTTGTTTTTTTCGAGCCAGCGCTGGAAGGCGAGCAGAGTGGCCGGCTGGCTCAACTCGCGCGAGGCCGGGTCGCTCAAGCGCAACCCGATGGCGTAAGGCGCACGCGGACAAACCTGCTGCCGCACCGCCAGCGTGTAACGCTCGAGCGAGTCGAACGTCTGCGCCCAATCTTCACCGCGATGGACGTTGGTGCAGTAGGCCAGGTGCAGGCCGTGGTTCAATTTCATGAGTTACAGGGTTGCCTGACGCTCAATCATGCGGAGCGGGTCGTTGCGCCTCAAGGAACTTATTTAACGATTCAACCATGCAACCATTCAACCCGCGCCCGGCAATCGAAACTTCGGACACTGGCTCATAAAATTCAGCGGGTTCTGGTAAATCATCCTGTCAACGGCCGCGGCGCTGTGGCCGCGTTTGCGCATTTCCAACGCCGCGCGCGGCACGGCCAGCGGCACGCTCACGCCCCAGTCACAGGCGCTGTTCATCCAGAGCCGTTCGTGGCCGTAAACCTCCACCATGTCAATGGCCCGCGCGGCCGTGCACTTGGATTCGGGATAAAGCGTCATGCCAGCCCAAAACCCGGCGTCGAGCACCGGCTGGATGGTGTGCTCCTCCACGTGGTCAATGATGCAGCGTTCCGGCTTGATGCGGCTGTCACTCTTGAGCACGTCAATGATCAATTTCGTCCCTTTGAGCTTGTCTTCCAGGTGCGGCGTGTGGACGAGGATGAGCTGGTAGTGGCGGGCCGCCAGGTCCACGTGCATTTCCAGCACCTTCATTTCGTTCCGGCTGTTTTTGTTGAGGCCGATTTCGCCGATGCCCAGCACGGTGGGACGGTCGAGGAATTTGGGAATGAGGGCGATGACATCCTTGGCCAGGCCGACGTCCTCGGATTCCTTCGGGTTGAGGCACAGCCAGGTGAAGTGCGCGAGGCCGAATTTGGCCGCGCGTTTCGGCTCGTGCTCGGTGAGCTGGCAGAAGTAATCGTAAAAGCCGTGGACGGAACTGCGGTCGAACCCGGCCCAGAAGGCCGGTTCGCAGACCGCGACGCAGCCGGCAGTAGCCATGTCGAGGTAGTCGTCTGTGACGCGGCTGACCATGTGTCCGTGGGGTTCGATATATTTCATGCGCGAAATCGTGCTGCGTAAGCGATCATTTCACTTCCGGCCAGGCCCCGCAGGCGGTCTTCGTCGTGGCGGTGGGGATGGGATCGCTCGTGGGATCGCTGAAGCCGAGGAGCACGCGTTTGGCGCGCTGTGCGTCGCCGTGGTTCAGTTCGCTCAACGCGCGCTCGAAGGCGGCGAAACGAAAATCCGCTTCGCCTTCAGCCCGCTCCACGCGATCGAGAAAGGCCGCCAGGTCAATCAACCTGGCGCGGGCTTCCATGAAATAAAGGTCGAGAACTTGCTGGCGGGTCATGGTCGTCGTTGGTTCACGCCAATTATACCGCGAATCGCCCCGGCCACAATCCTGCATTTCAGGGAACGTACCGGCGCCTTAACCCCCGTAATTAGGTGTTGCCAGACCCGTCTTGTGATTTATAGTCACGTTAAATGCGTCTCAATTGGACATTCAAACGACTGGCGCTTGTCTTTGTCCTGGCTTTGCTGGGAACGGGTTGCAGCGGGATCAACGCGTCCAAAAGTGTTTCCCCGGCGACCTTTTTCCTGCCCGGCTTGCTTCAGGTAACGCCGCCCAACGGTGCGCCGGAGATTCCAGTTCAGATCCCGGAGCCGGTACAACAGGTCGCTCAAGCCAACTAACCTATGCGTTTTCCCCTGGCGCTGACGGCGAAAATCGCCGCGCACATCATCAAACACAAAACACTGCGCACGCCCAAATTCGCGCTGGTGCTGCAGCTTGAACCGCTGCACACCTGCAACCTCACCTGCACCGGCTTCGGCCGCATCCGCGAGTATTCCACCAGTCTCAAGGACATGATGAGCTTGGAGGATTGCCTGGCCTCGGCCGCCGAGTGCGACGCGCCCATGGTCTCCATCTGCGGCGGTGAACCGCTGATTTACCCGAAGATCGAAGAATTGATCGCCGGCGTTCTTGCCCAGGGCCGCATTGTCTATGTCTGCACCAACGGCATGTTCATGCGCAAAAAAATGCGCGATTACCTCGCGCAGATTTACACGCCGTCGCTGGAGCCCAGGCTCGTGCGGCTCCTCAAGGAAAAATTGATCACGGACAAGGACGCCGGGACCATCCGCAAAGGCAGGCACGATGGCCGGCCCGCCATCAAGCCGTCCAAGTGGATGTATTGGAACGTCCACATTGACGGCCTGGAATACACCCACGACCTCATCGTCGAACGCGAAGGCGTCTTTCAGGAATGCGTCGAGGCCATCAAGATGGCCAAGCTCCTCGGCTACCAGGTCGCCACCAACACCACCGTCTATAAGGAAACCGACGCGCAGGAACTCGAGCAGATGTTCGAGTTCTTCTCCTCGCTCGAAGTGGACGGCCACACCATCTCGCCCGGTTACGAATACGACGCCGCCAAAAAGGACATGGTCAAGCGGCTCCACAAGCAGCCCGAAGATTTTTTCCTCACGCGCAAGATGACGCGCGAGAAATTCGCGAAGATTCAGGAGTGGGGCGAACGCTTCACGATTTTTGGCACACCGGTTTATCAGGAGTTTCTTGCCGGCAAACGCGAGCTGACCTGCACCGCCTGGGCCATCCCCACGCGCAACATCAAAGGCTGGAAAGCCCCGTGTTACCTGATGACCGACGGCCACTACGCCGGTTACCAGGAGATGCTCGAAAAAGTGGACTGGAACAAGTACGGCGTGGTTAACGGCGTCGCCCGCGACCCGCGCTGCGAAAACTGCATGGTCCACTGCGGCTACGATCCCAGCGGCGCGCTGGGCACGAACTACCAGCGCGGCGACAACTGGAAGAATTTCAAATACAACTTCGGTGCGAAGCCAAAACCGCATGCCGCATCGGCGGAGTTGACGACGCGCGCCTTCAACGGCGTGTCCATCGGCAAGGGCCACCTCGCCGAAGCGAAGGCCGCGATCAATCCCGACACACCGAGAGCCGGCTCCAGATCGGTTTATCAGCGCCGTGAGGAGGAGCACGCCGACAGCGGGAATTGCGGCAGTGGTGATACGTCGCAACGCGATGAACTGATCGAGAGGATCGCGGCGAAGAAAGACGCCTGAGAGGGCCGTTTCTTGAAAACCTTTTTTCCATATCTTTCATCTTTCGGCGGTTTTGAGAGTGGCCCGATCCCGCCCCGCGAGACGGGCCACCTCGCTTCAGTTGACCTGAAAGAACCTCAACCCGCTTGAGCAAGCGTCCGGAACGGTGACCGTCCAGACTCATCCTCACGCCGCCCCCGGTTTCTCCCCGCCAGCAGCCTCCGCGCCCCTACGCCTCCTCAGACCGGCCTCTCATGTCCGCACGAATGATCTGGCGGTGGATTTGATTTTGAAACTCGGCGGCGGCAAGGCGCGCATCCTGGACTTCGGCGCTGGAGCGGGCCACCTGTGCCAGCGGTTGGGCGAGCGTTACAAGAGCCTCAAGCTCACCCCGCGCGACTGGATCACCGCCTGCGAGATCACGCCCGAGGTATTCCAGTATCCCGAGGTGGATTGCGTGCGCATCGCCGCGGATTCCCGGATGCCGTTTCCGGACGCGAGCTTTGATCTGGTTTGCGCCATCGAAGTGCTGGAGCACACCTCGCGGCCGTATGACTTCATTTCTGAAGCGGCACGGGTGCTGCGTCCCGGCGGTCATCTGGTCTTTTCCACCCCCAATTTCCTCTCGATCAACTCGCGGTTTTCGCTTTTTTGGAACGGGTTCGGCGAGTTGTATTTGCCGCCCTCCATCAAGCCGGAGAACGCCGGCCGGATTTGCGGGCACATCATGCCCTTGAGTTATCCTTACTTTCACTACGGCTTGCGGCGATGCGGCTTCGGGCAAATCACGCTGCACGTGGACAAATTCAAACGGTCTGCGCTTTTCCTGGCGGCGGTCCTGTTCCCGTTCTGCTTTCTGGCCGCGCAATTCTATCGGCGGAAGATTTGGAAGTACGATCCGGCGGTGTATCGCGAGAACCAGGAAGTGTTGTCCCAAATGAACTCCTTCAAGGTGCTGGCCGCACGAAGTTGTTTTCTTACCGCGCGCAAACAAACCCAAAGCAACGACCCGCTCCGGGCTTTTGGTTCATGAAAACCCTTTTCCTGAGTCCGCCTTCCTTCGACGGCTTCGACGGCGGCGCGGGCGCGCGCTACCAGGCGCGGCGCGAAGTCGCCAGCTATTGGTATCCCAAGGACGTCTGCGTCCGCCGCCTGCGCGAAGGCTGCGAATTCTTCAAGTCAATGGCGCAACGGCGAAGTGATCTCGAAGCCGTGAAAGCCGCCGCCGCGTAATCACCCTCTCCGCCTCGAACGGGGAGAGGACTGGGTGAGGTGTCGAATTCCGTTTTGGAAGCGGCAAAAGCAACTGCTTGATTCACGGGTCAACCGAGGCAAACTGCCAATGATGAAAACAGCAACAGCTACACTCAACGGCGACAAGGCCGGGATGGCGGATCTCTCCACAGTGATGAAAGCAGCGATGCGGGAGCTTTCAGGCATTCGCAAAGCGAACAAGGCCACGGATGCCGAAATCCGCCGCCTGAGAATTTCCACACGCAGAAAACTCTGTCGAATCCAGGAAAATCTCCGCCATTTTGAAGCAGTTCGTTGAGTGCCTTCTCGATCTTCTCTACACGGCGCGGGACACGCGCGCGAACAAGGAAGCCATTGCCGACCTGCGCGAGGAAGTGGACCAGCTCGCCGGTGCCGTGGAACGGATCTCCTTCGAGCTTCGCAGCATCCGCGAAGAAGAACGGCACGAGCGCGAAAAACTGCTGCTGCGAATCGAAAACGCCCTGCTCAAGTTCGAGCGTCAGCTTCCGCCCGCCAAAAAGCCAAAGAAGTTGAAATAACTTGCGCTCCGGCGGAAGCGAAGTGCGCGCGATGGATTTTACACCGCTGGCCGCCGCCGCGTTCAAAAGGGTTGGCTTGAAACCGTTCGGCTTCTTTTTGCGTGAGAGATTCGATGTCGTAGGGTTAAGGCTGACCACCTGTGCCGGAGATTGCATCCGCCGGCGAGCCGGGCGGCTGGCTGGTTTGTGTCCGTCGCCTGCGCCCGCGCCGGCTTTCCACGAAGGCGTGAATGTCCATTTCAGTATCCCTACGGATCTCGCCTCCGACCACTTGCTTCCAAGCCAACCAGCGATTTCCTTCAGCCCGTTCGAGCAAGTCGGAAAATGGATTTGGCCGAAGATAACAGACAACAGATTCATGGAGGAGCTTATCGCTTTCGCGATGGTACAAACTTGCGACGGGCCGCAGTGGCGCTCACTCATGCGCTTGATAAAGGTCGTCTCATAGCTCCCATAGTGAAGCAGTACCGGCTGCTCGACAGTTTCGAGGATGGCAAGGAATTCCCGCCAAATCTTCCCCTCGTCCTCGACGGTGTCGGCCCACAGGCTGTGCTGGACGGCGGATTCGCCGTGGCCGATGCGCAGGCCGATGAGGTGGTAGAAATCGCGGTCGGGCAGGCCCTCGACATCCAGATAGATGGGCGTGCCTTCGATCTTGAGTTCCGGGCTGCCGACGATGTGGATTTTTTTCTCCCGAATCGCCAGCGCCTTGAGCGCGTGGCGATACTTCTCCCGTTTGTCGCGCATTCGTTTGGGCCGGCGGCACGGACGGAACGTGTAGGAGAGTTGGGTGACGGTGAAGATGCCTTTGTTGCGGAGTTTCTGGCGCTCCTTCGCGCTCATGCCGGCCAGCAGGCTCAGGTCGTCCTTCTCAACCGCGATCTTCCGGCAGCGGGCCTGGAATTCGCACTCGGCGCAGTGCCGGATCAGGACGAGGTCCGGCGGCGCGGGGCTGGAAAGCAGCGCGGTGATTTTCTCGATTCGCTTCCACACTTCGCCGGCCAGGGCCGAGGTCTTTACCCTGGTGATCCGTGGCTGCGCTCGTGAGAGCGCGGCTGTTGTCATTTCAGCTTGCTGTCCTGCCGTTTCACTTTCTGAGTTTGCCGCGCTCTCACGAGCGCAGCCACGATCGTCGCCGTGGATGATTTTGCCGAGGCTGACTTCGCGTCCGAGCAGTTGGGAGAGGATCAGTGCGTCGAACGCCAGCAGCAGCCGGTCGTCCTGGGTGAGCTTGTTGCGGAAGACGAAACGGATGGGAACGAATTGGGCCGGCTTGCCCCGGCCTACCGACGGCACGCGCTCGACGGCGTGAAGACGGGACTCAGGAGTTGCTCGGAGCGCGGACCGTCTAGTCCGGGCGTTTCTTCATTCGACCGAAACTCGCGGACATGGCTGTCCGCGCTCCTGTCCGGTGTTTGGACCACGCTATCCACTGCCAACCGCCATTTGGTGGTCTTGAGATTCTCTGTGGCGGCCCGTGCACCGACGCACTCGGCTTCCGGCACTCCTTCCTGCAATCGCCGGGCCGCTTCGCGCCGGTAGGATTCATTCTGGACCTGAACCCATTCGGCATATTCGTTGCCCGAACCGCTTTCGCCAAGCGAACGAAGATGGCATTGGGTCGCGCACTTGAGGAACGCTTCAAAGAGATGAGAAGTGACTGTCATGGCTGGAGCATACTCCCGCCCTTTCGTTTGCACATACCACTTCCCGACCCGCGGACAAGGCTTTCCGCGCTCCTAACCTGGCCACTCGCTGACGCGGTGCCGCCGGTGTTTGAGGCTAGGTTGGAAGCGACGGCGACACGGGCGTGCAAACCGGCTTTTTCTGGAGGCGTGGTTGAACCGCGGAGCACTCCCGATTGCCAACAACCTGTGAACATCATGCGAACAACGGGCAATAACTCCGCTTTGACCTTCGGCGGCAACGCGCAATCATGGCTGCATGGCAAAAAGCACCTCCGCCCAGGTCACGCTCCCGTCGCCCCACGACTGGCGCACGACCGACACCGACGAAATCAACAAGCGCCGTCAGCGCGCCCGCGACGAGGCGTTCACCATCGCCAACCTCGATCCGCGCCATCCGATTTTCTCCAACTTCCGCGTCGCGTCGCGCAGCGGGCTGACTTACTCGGTGGAAATCCGCGACGTGCGCGGGCGGCAGTTCGCTTGTGATTGCGTGGATTTTCGCATCAACGGCCTCGGCACTTGCAAGCACGTCGAGGCGGTGTTGCTGCTGCTGGAGCGGCGATTCAAGCGACTGTTCCAAGCGGCGGCGAAAAACGGCTCGAACCGCGCTGATCTCGTACCCGATCCCGCGCTCAGCGCTCTGCGGTTGGTGAACGCGAATGGTTCGTTGCCGAAGGCGGTGTGCGAGTGGTTCGACGCGAGTGGTGCGCCAAAGAACGGGTCGCCCGAAGACGCTGCAGCGGCGGTGGAGCGGTTGCGCCAGGCGGAATTTCCGGCACTGCGCGTCTCGCAGGAGGTCACGCCGTGGCTGGAAAACCGTCGTCGCGCCGGGGAACGCAAGCAATTGCGGCGCGAGTACGAACTGCGTGTGCAAAGCGGCGAATGGCCGGCGCACGAAACCAAAGTGCCGCTGTTCCCCTACCAGCGCGAAGGCATGTTGCACCTGGCCTTCACCGAGCGCGCGTTGCTCGCCGACGAAATGGGCCTGGGCAAAACCATTCAGGCCATCGCTGCGTGCGCATTGCTGCATCGGTTGGGCAAAGCGCAACGCGTGCTCGTCGTCACGCCGGCGTCGCTCAAGGCCGAGTGGGAGGAACAGATTCAGCAGTTCGCCGAATTGCCGCTCCAACTCGTCTTCGGCTCGCGGCATGAGCGGCTGAAGGCCTATCGTAGCGCAGGCGTCCCGCCTGCGAGTTCTGCGGGCGTCCCGCCCGCAGACCGTCTTGGCGGCGAGACACCACCGGAACTCGCAGGCGGGACGCCTGCGTTTCCCTTCTTCACCATCGTCAACTACGAGCAAATGCTGGCCGACGCGCTCGAAGTGAACACCCGCCTCCAGCCGGACATCGTCGTGTTGGACGAAGCTCAACGCATCAAGAATTGGAGCACGAAAACCACGCAAGCCATCAAACGCCTCCGCAGCCGTTACGCCTTTGTCCTGACTGGCACACCCATCGAGAACCGCATTGACGAGTTGCATTCGCTGATGGATTTCCTCGATCCATCTGTGCTCGGCCCGCTGTTCCGCTTCAACCGTGACTTCTACGACCTCGACGACCGCGGCCGTCCGGTCGGCTACCGCAACCTGGATCAACTGCACGAGCGGATCGCGCCCTACATGCTGCGCCGCCGCAAAGCCGAAGTGGAAACTGAATTGCCCGACCGCACCGACCTAAATCACTTCGTCCCGCTCAGCCCCCAGCAACAGGGCGAATACGACG
Organism: uncultured Verrucomicrobiota bacterium; assembly: GCA_964539075.1. Lineage (GTDB taxonomy): Bacteria > Verrucomicrobiota > Verrucomicrobiia > Limisphaerales > CAZIFU01 > CAZIFU01. The sequence continues at coordinate 11,772 of CAZIFU010000256.1, forward strand.
GGCACGAAGGCACAGTCGCGCGGCTTGCCGCCATCGCCAGACGCCGCCCGCTCTCGCAGCGGGAGCAGGACAAGCTCATGCGCCATCTCGCCATGATGCGCATGGTCTGCGACACGAATTACATCCTCGACCCGGAAGACAAGACCTGCCCGAAGCTCGCCGAGTTGGAGAAGTTGCTCGACGAATGCCGTGAGAACGACGCGAAGGTGATCATCTTTTCCGAGTGGGAGCGGATGCTCGAACTGGTGCGCGAGTTGTGTGAGCGGCTCGATCTCGGCTTCGCCTGGCACACCGGCACCGTGCCGCAGCGCCGCCGCCGCGCGGAGATTAACGCCTTCAAGAACGATCCGAGCTGTCGCGTGTTCCTCAGCACCGACAGCGGCAGCACCGGGTTGAACCTGCAAAACGCCAGCGTCGTCATCAATTGCGACCTGCCGTGGAATCCGGCGAAGCTCGAGCAACGCATTGCCCGCGCGTGGCGCAAACATCAGACGAAGCCGGTGACCGTCATCAACCTCGTCTCCGAGAAAACCATCGAGCATAAGATGCTTGAAACGCTGGCCAACAAGCAGGCGCTTGCTGATGGCGTGCTCGATCTCAAGGGCAACTTGAAGGAAATCAAACTGCGCACCGGCCGGCAGGCGTTCCTGGCGAAATTAGAACAGTTGGTGATCGCGAAACCTGCCACGGCACCAGCTAAAGACTCCCCACCTTCAACCCTCAACTCTCAACCAGTTTTGCCCGCCGACCGCCCGCTCGGTTTCGCGCGCAAGGCCCGCGAGCGAATCAATGGCGCGTTGCTCCATTGTGAAGAGCGCTATCCGTCGCAAGGCGCGCACTCGGTGCTTTACCTCGTGGTGGACCGCGACGCGGCGCAATGGCGCGAGCGGCTGAACGAATTGCACCGCGATTTTTTTGGTCCCGACCGGACCGATCCGCTCGCACCGGTGCAACTCGAAGTCGTGGATCGCGCCACGCATGAAGCGTTGGAGCGATTGGCCGCGGCAGGATTGATTTCGGTGACGACCCGTGCGAGTCGGCCGCTGTTCCCGGAGCCGGAAGCGGGTCCAACCTTGACGCAGCTTACGCCGGAAGAACGCGCGAAAGCAGACGCCCATCGTGCTCACGCCGCGCGCAAGCTCAAGATGGCCCGCCTGCTCGGCGACGGCGGCTTGGACGAAGAAGCACGCGCGCCGCTGCTTGAAGCCGCGCTGGCGTTGGGCCGCGCCCTGGCCGTGGAGGCTCGCCTGCCCGAACCTGCTTCGCTCGATGACGCGCTGCTTCCGCCGCTCACGCATTGCTGGCGCGCCTCGCAGGGGCCGCTGCGGAGCGCCGTGGCGGACGCAACGCAACCCTGGCGCGTGTTTCTCTCTGCGTTGGAGAAAGCCTGAGCTGCTTTTGATCGCGTCATGGCTCCACTCCTCCCTGGAGGAATGGTTGACGAGGACAGACACACTTTGCAAAGTGTGCTTCCCAAAGCATGCCTGCTGAACCCGCGCCCAAGCCAACCCTCTGGCGGACCTGCCGTGTGCTCGCCAATCGCAACCGCCTCAAGATCCTGAAGCTGCTGTTCGCACAGCCGAATCAAGCCGTCTCCGCCGTGGCAGAACAACTGAACTTGTCACTGCCGGTCGCCAGCCAGAGCCTGCGGGCACTGGAGGCACGAGGAATCCTGATTGTTCGAAGGACAGGCCGCACAGTGAAATACCACCCGGGCTCCGGCTCACCAGGAGACACCGAAGCAGCTCGGGAGTTGATTCCGGCACTCCGGTTGGCGTTCCGACAAAACTCTGATCCAATCGAGCCACTTTTCAAGCTGGCTACTGCGTTCACCCATGCCCGAAGGGTCGAAATCTTCCGCGTGCTGAGAAACGGCGCCCGGACCGTGGCGCAACTCAATCACGCTACCGGCATTCCTTCCTGGGCTTTGCTGCGCCACCTGAGGAAACTCGAGGCGCGGGGATTCGTTACACCCCGCGAAGGAGCTTATGTCACGACGACATCGCGCAGCACGTTTGGGCGTGCCCTGGCGCGGCAGGCGTTACGATAGAGCGGGCGCATCGAGCACACTTGTCAAAGTGTGCACTGTCCATCACTCCACGCCGGCGGTTACTTTGCGTGTGCGCGCAGAGCCGCATCGAACAAGTCACTCTCGGCCTTCCGAACCTTGGCGTGCTCCTTCACCCACGCGGCCAGGTCGGATATCCTCGTTAATTCTACCGCCGACAGCGCCGTCGCACCCAGCTTGAGCAGTTCCTTGTTCCCGCGCGGCACGCCGTCGCCGTCGCGCACCAGCACCGGACACCAGTCCGCCTTCAAGGCTTCGACCGCCCCCGCCCACGTGCCGCCTGTTTGATAGTCGCTGCTCACCACGACCGCAAATTGCGCCTGTCCGTAAATCAACTTGTTGCGCCCCATCGCCGCGCCGACGGAGAAACCAGCGTCCGGTGCGTAGGGCGTGAGCAAGACCAGTTTTCCGTCGCTCACGAATTCGCGCACGTCAGCCTGACGGGCCGTGCGTTCGAGGCTGTCGGCCAGCGCTCCGAACGCGATGCCGCCCGCTTCGAGCGCGGCTTGCATGGCGATGCGGTCCGTGCCGCGGGCGCCTCCGGAAACCACCGGGAGTTTGGCGGCGACGGCTTTCGCGCCGACCTCACGGGCGAACGCCGCACCCGCTTCGTCAATGTTCCGTGAACCGACCACGGCCACGCCGGCGTGTTGCAGCAATCGGATGTTGCCCGCGCCGAACAGCACCGTCGGCGCTTGATGCTTCAAGGTGTCGCGCAAGTGCCCCGGATACAGTTCGTCCACGCGGGTCACGGCCCAGATTCCGCGCTCGAACAGGTTTTGGAGTTCCGCTGAAAGTTGGCCGGCAAATTCGAGCAGGCGCGTGATGCGTTCGGTTTCGTCGGACGGCAACGCGAGCGTTTTGGCGAGTTTGTCCGCGTTGTGACCGTGCAGCGCGCCGGGAGTTTTCAACGACGACTCGCGAATCTTGCGCTCCAGTTGGTTCCACTCGCCGAGTTTCAGCGGGGACAAATCCGTCTCCTTCGCCGTCGGCGCCAACGCCAGCGAAGAGCAGAGCAGCAGCATCGCCTGCCCGTCATCGCTGAGATAGTCGTTCGGCGTCATTGTTTGGAGTTCCGCCTTCAGGCGGTCTTCGTTGCCGCATCCCATCGCCCGGAAAGAAGTTTGGACCGCCTGAAGGCGGAACTCCAAACCTCAGCTTCCGCGCGGCGAAGCCTTCGCCAGCGCGAACGGATACACCGGCCCGCTTCCCCGCTGCCGCAACAATACTGTCAACCACGTCAGCGTCCATCCCGAATCCACGACGTCATCCACGAGCAGCGCCGCGCTGGGTGGCGGCTCGCCCTCGATGGCGAACGCGCCGAGGAGATTGCGCACTTGTTGAACGCTGTTTTGCATCTCCTTTTGTGGACGGATTTCGCGACCGCGGCGGAGAATGGGCGCGAAGGGGAGATTCAGCTTGGCGGCCAGTCGTCGAGCAAAGCCGTTGACCAGCTCGGCCCGGCGCGCCGAAGGAACGGCGGTGACCCACGCGGGCGGCGGTTCGGGTTTCCATTTTTCGCGAATCAAACTCGCCGCTGCATCCACGAGCGCGTCACTGAACACGCCCATTTCATACTTGCCACGCGCGATTTCATCACCCCAGCCGGAGTCACCCCAGAGGCACAACACGCGTCCAGGTTCGGCGCGCAAGACTTCCGGGATGACCGTCTTCCACGCGCCCTTCTCACCTCGCTCCACGGCCGGCGGCAGCACCGAGCGAATCTCTTCGAGCAGCGGCTTGGGCCAGCGCAGGCGCGGTTCGAGCACGAGCGCGTCGCCGCGCAGAAAATCCACCGCAGTTTGCGTGAGCGATGCCGGGATACTTCGCCGGTCGGTGTGTTTCGTGCAATTCATGCACTTGCCGCACGGCGCGGCGGTTGGATCGTCCAGCGCGCGGGCCAAGAATTCCATCAGGCAGCCCTTGTGCTCTACGTAGCGCCGCATCTGCTCGACCTCGGCCCGACGCAAGCGCGTGACTTGCTCGAAGCGCGCGGTGTCGGGCTGCCACGGAATATCGGTCGGCACGTAGCCGAGTTTGTCGTGCGTCACCGCGCCGTCCACTTCGAGGAGCTTGAGCGCTTTTTCGATGGCTCCACGGTTTTGGTTCAGTTCCGCGCCGATGTCATCAATTGTCAGCGGCCCGCGCTTTTCCACTGCCGCAAGCGCGGCTTGCATCACCTCCACGGGAGGGAACGCGGTGCGGATGAAGTAATCCGAAATCTCGTCGTCCTCGCTGCCGTTCAGGAGAATTCCAAACGCGGAATCCATCGCCCGTCCGGCGCGTCCGACTTGTTGATAGTAGGCCACGACCGAGCCGGGCCGCTGAAAGTGAATCACGAAACCGAGGTCGGGTTTGTCGAAGCCCATGCCGAGCGCGACGGTGGCCACGAGCGCCTTGACTTCGTTGTGGAGCAATTGGTTTTCGATCTCTACGCGCTCGACGCCTTCGAGGTCGGCATGATAAGCGCGGGCGGAAATGTTGTTCGCTTGCAGCCACGCGGCGACGCGACGCGCGTCCTGAATCGTCAGGCAATAGACGATGCCGTTGCCTGGGAGTTGCGGAAGGAAATGTGCTAACCACGCGAGCCGGTCGGACTGGTGGGCGAGTTGGATGTTGTAGAGCCGGAGCGACGCGCGCACGAGCGGGCCGCGCAGGACTTGGAGTTGCGGAATCTGCGTTTCAATGTCGCGCACCACGCGATCGTTGGCGGTCGCAGTGGTGCAGAGCACGGGCACTCCCGGTGGCAACAGTTTCATTACCTGCAAAATGCGGCGATAATCCGGTCGAAAATCGTGTCCCCAATCCGAAATGCAATGGGCCTCGTCCACGACGAACAAGCCAACGCGCTGTTGCAGCAGCGGCAGCAACTTTTTCATGAACTCCGGATTGGCCAGTCGTTCCGGCGACACCATCAGCAGGTCGAGGCGATTGTCCGCGAGCGCCGTCTCGATTTCGCCCCATTCCTTCACGTTCTCGCTGTGAATCGTCGCCGCCCGCACGCCGAGTTTTTCCGTGGCGAGTAGCTGGTTGCGCATCAGCGCGAGCAGCGGGCTGATGAGGAGCGTCGATCCAGCGCCGGCATCGCGGAGAATTTTCGTGGCGAGAAAATAGACAATGCTCTTGCCCCAGCCGGTGCGTTGGACGACGAGCAGCCGCCGACGCTGATTGGCAATCTGGTCAATCGCTTCCCACTGGCCGTCGCGGAACTCTGTGTCCGAGTCAAGCATCCGCTTCAAGAGCGCTCGCGCCTGGGCTTGATCCATGATGAGCGGAGGATGACCGTTCCTCGCGCGTTTGAACAGCCACATCGCGGGACCAAGACAGCGATTGCCTGCCGCACGCCTCCATGTTTCTCAAGTCGAACCCCGTATTCTGCGGCCTTGAAGATCTTTCAACCCTTCCTCCACTTCAGAGCGAGGCAGGTTGGCAGCGCTCAACGCGGCGTCGCTCTGTGTGAGCAGTCGTTGGTAGAACGCGAGGCCGAACTCCACGATCGCAGCGTTGTCCGGTTCGGCGTAGAGCATGGCGAAGAGCGCGTCCTCGGCTTTGGCGAATTCGCCGGTGCGTTCGTAATGCTGCATGAGCAGCGCGCAAGTCCGCACAGGCAGCGGTGTGGCCAAAGCCGTGACGAGCCTCTCGACCTTGGGCACAAATTCAGGACATTCAAAAACCTCTACGCGCGCCAGCGAGTCGAGCAGCAGGTGCAAGGCTTTCAGGTAACATTCGCGACTCTCGTCCATCCGATCTTGCGCCGCCGCCACATCGCCGGCCTCGCTGAACAACGCCGTCAGCAGGAGCGTCTTGTGGCGCACGACTGGCGTGGGCCCACCTTGCACCAAACGGGCCAGCAGTTCAGTTTCGGAGAGGCGCGCGACCGCTTTGGCACCGTCGCCGATGAGCCGTTTGAACTCCGCCTCGAGGGCCTCGGATGCCTCGTCCCAGCGCTGGCCTTTCTTAAAGGAATGGATTCGGGCGAGCGCCTGGAGGAATTCCTCAATCATCCGCAAGATGTCGTCGCGCCGAATCATGAAAAATGGGATGACCGGCGCTTCGCGCTGAGGAGTGGCTCAAGGTCCCGTCGTGAGCAGCCAGACACGGACGGTGATAAAGGTGTTGGTGGCTGGCGGGTAAGTCTCTTTCAGGCGCGCTTTCACGGTTTCGGTCAGGCCGTTTCCGTCATCGGTCGTTTGGATTTCTCCGACGTAGTTGGTGCCGGTGTTCCAGGTCAGCAGGTCGTTGGAAACATAGACGGCATAGCCGGTGTCCGTCGGAGGCAGGCGGCGATGATAGGTGAGCGTGATGTAATTCAAACTGTTGGTCGGATTCAATTCGATGGCCGTCACGAGTGGCGCGTTGGTTTCCGGCGATTTGGGGTCGCGGTTGACGGCGTATTCCACAAAGTTCGCATAGCCATCGTGGTCGAAGTCCGCCGCCTCGCCGCTCAACTGCGGCATGGTCAGTTCCTCCAGGGTGAAATGCTGGACGCTCCATTGGCCGTACGGCGAATCATGGATTGTCACCGTCGCCGTGCCACTGCCGATGGTGTAGGCGAGATTGCTGACGATGCTCAAAGTCACGGTCTCGTCGCCCTCGATGCGGTGGTCGAGGAACGGGGTCACCACGAGCGCGACGGTATTCGTGCCGGCGGAGAACGTCACCGCGCCGGGCAGCACGATGAAATCCGCGCCGTTGCTGGCGGTGCCGTTCAACGCCAGGAAGACGGTGACATTGAAATTCGTGTCACCGACCCGCGTGAGCGTGAACCGGCCCATGTCCGGCCCCAGTTCGGCCGCTTCGCTGTCCGTCGCGGACACGTTCACCAACGTCGGTTCGATGACCGTAACGGTCACCTCATCGAAGGCTTTGACCTGGCCGTCGTCGGCGACGAGGCGGAACTGATATTCGCCGGTCTGCGTGAACTGGACGATGTTGGTGAGGCTGCTGGCATTGGTGATGGTCACCGGGCCGGGGCCGCTGACCAGACTCCAGGTGGTGCTCAACGCGGCCGGCGGATCGGGCTGGGCGTCATCACTGACCACGCCGGCGAGCGTGAGGGGCAAGTTGAGCTGCACGGTCACGTTGGAACCGGCATCCACGAGCGCACCGTAATTGGCCGGCGGCAGCGCGGCCAGCACCGCGATTTCCCGGGCGTTGAGCGCGCGCGGAAAGACGCGCACGTCATCCAGCCAGCCCGTCCACGAATTCGGACTGTCGGCCGGGCCTCGGCCAGTGAGGAAATCGGGACAGTTGTTCAACGTGCCGCTTAACGCATCGAAGCTCGACCCCGGCTGGTCCATCTGGCCGTTGACGAACAGGGCTGGTGCGAGGCCGTTGGACCACGTCAGCACGAGGTGTTGCCAGCCGTTGGTCATCACGTTGCCGGCGCTGATGCGGCGCACCGAGCCGGTGGTGGTGGACACCGTCGCCTCAATCACATTGGTCGAGTTGCCGCACGTGGCGGAAGTCTTCGTGGACAAGGAGAGCGTCGTCCCGCCCGGCGGGATGCCGGAATCGCTGGCGGAGAAAATTCCCTGAGAAGTGTTTGTGGCCGCAGAATTCACCCAGAGTGAAAGTGAAAATTCCTTCAAGCCGTTGAGGAAATTGGTGCCGCTGGTCTGGCGCGCGTAATCGTTCGTGCCGCTGAAGCGCAAGGCCCCGCCCAGCACTCCGTTCGTCTGCCAGTTCGGGGTGCCCGCCAAAACGCCATCGCGCCCTGCACCGGAACTGTCGAGCACGTTCGTGCCGCTGCCCTCGTCGAGCGTCCAGTGCAGCAGATTTGTGGAAAGCAAATCCGCGCCATCCACCACGACGGTGACCTCCGCGAAGCTTTGCAGTTGCCCGTCGTCCGCCGTGAGTCGCAACACATAGACGCCGCGGTTGGTGAAACCCACCGTGGTGTTGGCTCCATTGTTCGTGCCGAAGGTCAACGAGCCCGGCCCGCTGACGTTGGTCCACGTCAGCGTCAGCGGCGCGTTGGTGTCGTTATCGTCGGTGACGATCGCCTCCAGAATGATGTTCACGTTGGTGCCGAGGAGGAAGACAGTGTTGGTTGTGGGGCTCGTGATCGCGACCACGGGCGTGCGATTGGTGCCCGCATCGAGGATTTCGATGAGGGCGTTGTCCGGCATGAGGATGGTGTAGGCGGGGTCGGGCAGCAGGGTGGCGGTCACCGTCTCAGTGCTTTCAAGCGCGAATTCGTTGGTCGGAGCGACGAGCAGGTCAATCGCCACGACGCCGCAGGAGAAATACACGTTGGTGAGGAACGGCGGATAATCCACGCCGTACGTGGCCGAGCCACCGACGGCCAGGTGCGCGGTGAAATCGTACTGCGGATTGCCGGTGCGCGTGATTCGGAAAGCGGCGGGCGGGCGGCCGTCCTCGATGATGTTTGTCGCGGTGGCGCTGATGGTGAGCATCGGTTCGTCGTCCTGGATCGTCATCGTGGCAACTGTCGGTTGGTCGAAGGAATAGGCGGCGTTGGCCTGCAACGTCAGCGTGACCGTCTCCGGGCCTTCGACCAGATTGTCGGCAATCGGCTGGATCGGCAGCGTGGCGGACAAGCTGCCGGCCGGGATCGTAAAGGAGTTGGAGATGGCGATGAAATCCAATCCGTTGCCCGCCGCGCCGCTGAGGGTGAAGAAGACCTGCAGGTCGGTGTTGGTCGTTCCGAAACGCGTGAAGGTGAACTCGCCGGTGTCCGTGCCCGGTTCGGACGCGATGAAATCGCTCGCATCCACGCGCACGCGCTGGTCGTTGTCCTGGACGATCACGGTCGCCGCCGACGGATGCGCGACAAGATAAGTGTCGCGGACCGTCAGCGACGCCACGACGGTCTCTTCGCCTTCGATCAGTGCGTCATCAATCGCAACCACGGGAAGCGCCACGAAAGTCTGCCCGTCGGGGATGGTCGCACCGTTGGTGAGCGCGACGTAATCAACGCCGTTTGCCGCGGTGCCGGTGAGGGTGAAGAACAGCGTCAATGCGCCGTTCGTTCCATCGCGCGTGAAGAGAAACTCGCCGTTGCTCCCGCCCTCGACCGCGGCGGGATGGGTTGTGGACGTGACCGTGACCACCGGAAGCGAGTCCGGATCGTCGTCGGTGATCGTGACGGTGGCGACGTTCGGCGGCACGATTTTCGCGCCGGGCGCGGTCAGCAACGTCATGACCACCGTTTCGCCGTGCTCGACGGTCGGGTCATTCGCCGGCACAACGGGCAAATCCACGAACGCCGTCCCGGTGGGAATCGTCACGGAAGTTCCAATCGGCGTGTAATCGGCGGGCGCGCTGGCTGTGCCGGTCACCTCGAAGTTCACTTGCAGGTCCGCGTTCGTCGCGCCGGTGCGGGAGATGCGGAAGTTGCCGGGCGTGGGGCCGGATTCCGCTGCGCCAGGTGCGGTGGCCGTCACGCTGACCGACGAGGTGTCGTCGTCCAGAATCGTGTAGGTGTGAATCTTGATTCCGTCGAGCGTGGCATTGACCGGGTTGAAAAGCACAATGCGAACGGTTTCATTTGGCTCGGCGATGGTGTCGTTGATGATCGGCAGTGGAATGGATTTGGCGCGCTCGCCCGGCGCGAAGGTGATTGTCCCCGGCGGCAGCGTGTAGTCGAGGTTGCTCGAGGCCGTGCCGCCGATGACACGGCAATCCACCGTGATGGGAACGGACGATGTCTGGCTGAGTGAAACGGGCAGGCCGGGTGATTTGTTTTCCTCCCAACTCGACGCGCTGGAAATGAAGCCCACGGCGGGAACGCTGTTCCCGTCATCGTCGCCAATGGTCACCCTCGCCCGACTCGAACCCAGGTTGTAGTTCGTGCCCGGCAGCAGCGTGAGGATGACGTCTTCGGTCGGCTCGAGGTGCAGGTCGTCGAAGGCGATCAGGTCGAAGGTCACCGAGCTGGCGCCGTCGGGAATGACAACCGGGTTGTCGAGCGGCACATAGTCCACGCCGTTGATAGCGGTGCCGCTGATCGCAAAGGCCACCGTCAGATTGCCGTTCACCACCGGGCCGCGCGAAATTTGGAACCGGCCGGGGTTGTCGCCCGGTTCGGACGCGGCGCCGTCCAATACCGTAATGCTCACAGAAACTTTTTCGTCGTCGCGGATGAACAGGGTGGCGACGCCGGGTCTGCCGATATTGCAGGCGACGTTCGTGGCGAGCGTCAGGATGACCGACTCATCGCCCTCGAGCAAAGTGTCGTTCAGCGGCGTCAAAACGATGTCCACCGAGGCCGCGCCTGATGGAATTGTCACCGACCCAGGAAGCGCGACGTAATCCACACCGTTGTTCGCCGCGCCGCTGACGGTGTAATTTACGACGAGATTGCCGGTCAAGTCCCCTTCGCGCTTGACCGTGAACCGGCCGGGCGTTGACGGTTCCGCCGCGCTGGAATCCGTCGGGAAAATCGTCACCGTCAGCACATCATCGTCCGTGAGGGTGATCTGCGCCGGCGAGCCGCTCACCGTGTAAGCTGCATCCGAAGAGATCGTGACCACGACGGTTTCGTCGGGTTCGACGTTCTTGTCGTCCATCGTCTGAAACTGCACCGTCGCCGTCGCGCTGCCGGCTGGAATGATCACCACGCCGACCAATGAACTATAATCCGTGCCCGGCGTGGCTGTCCCGCCGACGGAGTAAAACACCGTCAAGTCACCTTGCGTGCCGCCGGTGCGCGACATCAAAAACGTGCCGCCATCCATCCCGTTCTCGGTCACCATCGGAGTGACGGTCACGACCGAAACCGCCGGTTTAGCCGGCAAATCGTTGTCCACAATCGTAAGGGTGGCTTCCCCGGCCAGGGCGATGACGTACGAAGGCAGGGCGATGTTCACCAGATCTTCGAGGATGGTCAGCGTAGCGGTTTCCGGCCCTTCGATGCTCATGTCGTTGATCGTCCGGAACGCGAAGGCAACGCTTTGGGTGCCCGCCGGGATGACGATGGTGTTCGCACCGCTGCTCAACGCGGGATTCAACGTGAAGTCGCTCGACGCGCTGGCCGAACCCGAGAGGTTGAGGTTCACGGTCAAATTGTTGGTCAGGTCGCCGGTGCGCGTCAGGGTGAAATAGTTCGTGGCGCCGCTGTTTTCGGGCACGCTGTTGGCGCTTGCGGCGAGGGCCACCGTCGGCAGCGGCGTCGCGATGAAGTCAAGGTTCCCCACGTCGGAAGTGACCGCGATGGGATTCGCCCACGTCGGGGTCGTGAAGGTGAATCCGTATTGGGTGGCGTTGAGCGTAAGGTCGCCGGTTGCGTTGACGATGACGTAAGCCCCGCTGCTGTCGGTGTAGCCGCCAACATACGTGGCGAGGCTGGTTGCTCCGTTGTCCACCCGCACGCCTTCCAGCGGGACGCTGTTGGTGTCGGTCACGCGTCCGGTAACGCGAAAACCCGCGGACGCGCCGACGGTTACGACCGTGTTCGCGCTGGCCACGCCGCCCTTCATGTCGCTCACGACGCAGCGGACGACGTGGTCGCCGGGCGTGGTCCAACGCCTGGCCGCCCAAGGCAGGTTGTTGGTCGAGAAACTCAGATCATCGAACGTCCACGCGTAGGCGAGCATATCGCCATCCGGATCTGAGGCCGTCGCATGAAAATGAACCAAGTCTCCGGGGAGCGCATTCGGCGGATCTATTTCAATCTGCACGACAGGTGAATGATCCTTGGGTGAAGTGCTCAGGTTGATTTGTACGTCCATCCAGACGTTTGTGCCCGTGGCGCCGCGCGCCAGGGGCGTGATGTGGACGCCCGCCGGCCCATCGCTGAACGTGCGTCCGATCACCACCGCCGCGTCCTCACGGCTGCCGCTGCCTGTCGGTGTGCCGGGCGTGGTATCGAGCAACTGCGTGCCGCCGTTGCTGAGGTCCCAGGGCGACCAGTTCAGCATCACGCCGTATTGCAGCCACGGGTTGGCCGCGAACTCGTGGCGGAACTCGATCCAGTAATCGCGCTGAAAATCCTTTCTCACTTTCGCTGCGTAAAAAAGGCCGTTCACGCGAGCGGGCGTGTCGAATGCAAAAATCCGGTACACGCCGTTGGTGGTCACGTTGTGAACAGCGGTGTCGGGAATCCAGTCGAGAACGTTTTTGTGAGTCGCGTTGAACTGGTTGTTTCCCGCGGTCGCGCTGCCCATGGTGTCAAAGATGTTGCCGTATTCCAGATTGGTTCCCGGCCCGACGGCGCTGAAGTTGGTGCTGGCGTCCCAAAGGTTCGCGTGCCAGAGGCCGTAGTTGTGGCCCAGCTCGTGGCTGGTCACGCCCACGCCGGTGCTTTGCAGCCAGATGCCCTTGCCATGCACCGAGGCGAGGCCGCCGAAATCGAATCCCGGCACCGAGGTGAAGGCCACAATGTCCAGATTGTAGTTTGCTGTCTCGTAGCCGGCGCGGCGGGCGGCCTCGCGCGCGTCGCTGCTCAGCCCGCCCGGACCAGAAGTGCTGTACCACCACTTGGTCTTGGGCAGCGTCAACAGCGGCGTGACGGTCGTTAACAAGGAAGTCAGGTCGTAGGAGCCTTCGGTATAGAAACCGTTGACGCTGTCCATCACGTCGTAGGCGCGCGCTTCGGAAATCGGCTCGGTGAGGTCGTCGGGAAAATTCACGCGCATGTAGAGGACGTTTTTCGGGCCGTGCGTCCAGGCGTCGTTGGCGGCGGTGGCCGCCAGGTCGCCTTTGCCGCTGCCGGCGCTCTCGGCGAGGACGAGTCGGTCGTTCACCCACTTCAGGTGGTCCACTCCGCAAAAATGTTTTATCTCGCCGCCGATGTCCGCCGCCACCGGTTGATTGCGGGAGTCGGACGGCCGTCCGGAAATGCCGCAGATCTTGTCGGTGGGTTGCCCACGCTCCTGCTCCAGCGCTTCCGCCTCCCCGGCCGTCAGGATACGAACCGGATCGGAATGCAGGGCCAATTTTCCCTCCAGCGCGATACCGTGGAGCGGAATTTGCGTCTGCGACGTCTGCGCCAGCCGCCGGCTATAAACGAAAACTTGATAGCGTTCGCCGCCGATTTGCGCCTCGCGGTAAGCGCGGGTGCGGCCCCGCTCGAAATCCGTGGCGACAAAAACCTCCAGCGCGCCGCGCCCATCCACCCACTGCTCGAAGTAGCGTGTGACTTTGGGTGGCAGCGCGAGCCGCCATCGGTAGGGGACGGCCTGGGCGAGGGCCTGTTCGGGATTGGTTTCGATGAGAGCGAGCATCGCCTCGCGCCGTTTCCAGGCCAGGCCTTCGCCGCGCGCGGCGCTGGCGAAGGGATCGCCGGCAAGGAACTGTTCCGCCCAGTTGGAAAAATTCGTGAGCGCGACGAGTGACTCGTCCGCTGCAGCCAGAACAGCCGTTGAGGTCGGATCGGGTTGGGCGGGCGCGGGTTGAGAATTGTTTCCCTGGTTCGCTGGTTTCTGTGGCCCAGCCTTCGCTTCGTTCTCCGCGCGTGGCCTTGCCGGAGTCTGGCTTGGCAGCGAAGGAGCGTGAGGTGCTCTGACCCGCAGCAAGGCCACGACGGCCAGAATCAAAGCACCGCCAATCATTGCACAGACAGCCAGGCGCTTCACATAAACTTTCTTTTAAGGGAGAGAGCGAGGAATGATAGGCACAAATCATGCCGGGAAGTCAATTGCGCCATTGCGCCTTGTGGCCGCGGTGCGGGCTTTCGGGTGGCGCGGGTTTCTGACTCGTTGCGCGTGAACTCCGCGCAACCACTGCAAACCCGGCACCGGGTTGGCTCAGGCTGAAACGTCCAAAATTTTGCGCAACGTTTTCAAAACCGCCAACCACGCCAAACACGCGAAAGGAAATTGCCGCAAAAGAACGCAAAAGCTGCAAAGAATTTTGAACCGCTAACCTAACTTCCTAAAGAAATTGGCCAAAACATCAAAATTGTTGGCGTTTCGGCAAAATGTGTAGCAAGTAATATTTACAATATGTCTCATAATATCTCTTGCATAATCATTATATTCCTACTACTATGTAGCCCGTGTTCGTTCAGACCACCAGGTCCGGCCGCAAATCCGGCAAAACCTACCTTTCCTATCTCGTTCGCGAGTCCTTCCGCACCCCCGAGGGACCCCGCTCGCGCACCGTTTGCAATATCAGCGACCTGCCCGCCCACACCCGGGATCTCATCGCCGCTTCCCTCAAAGGCCAGGACTGGCTGCCCTCCGATCAAGTCCAACTGCACGAGGCCCTCGATTACGGCGGTCTGGCGGTCCTCAACGACGCGTGGGCGCGTTTTCAACTCGGCCAACTCTTTGCGGCCATCGGCTCTGCGCGTCAACGCGGCCTCCTCAAAGCGATCATCTACAGTCGGCTGCTCTTCCCCTGCGCCAAGCTGTCTTTGAGTCGCCAAGCTCGGGGCACCTGGCTGGCGGCGGCCTGTGGACTGGAGGCGCAGGAATCGTTTCAGGAGGACGAGCTTTACCACGCGATGGATCAACTCAACGGCCATTGGGTCAGTTTGGAAAAGCAACTCTATCAACAGGCCTTTACCCAAAGCGTGCGCTTAGTCCTCTACGACCTGACCAGCGTCTATTTCGAGGGACAGGGCCCGGGGCATCTGGCCCGCTATGGGCATAGCCGCGATCATCGCTCCGATCGGCCACAGATGATCCTGGCGGTGGCGACGGACACCGAGGGGGTTCCCTTGCACCTTGCGGTCTTGCGCGGCAACCGCGCCGATACGCGGACTCTGCAAGGGCTGGTGAGCACGCTGCGCCGTCGCTTTGGCATCAAGGAGGCGACCTTCGTCTTCGACGGAGGCATGAGCAGTCGCCTCAACTTGGAGGCCCTGAGTGCGGCCGGCTTGGGTTATGTCACCCGGCTTTCGGCGGCGACGCTGCAGAGCCTGGTCGCCGAACTGGCTTTGGAAAAGCAGTTGGAACTGGGGGATCGGCAAACGCTCCTGGAACTGACTCATCAAAACAAGCGCTATGTCATTGCCGGCGGCCCCTGGCGCCAGCAACGCGATCAGCAGCGCCGACAAAGCCGCCTCGACAAAGCCGAAGCGGAGCTGAAACGGCTGGCCGCGCTAAAGCGAAAGAAAGTGGAGGTGCAAAAGTTGGCCAGCCAGGTGGGCCGCAGCCTGCAGCGACTCAAGGCGCACAAGTATTTTTCTTATCACGTTGACGAGCGAGGAAAACTGAAGTGGGAGCGTAAGGAGCCGCTCATCGCTCAAGAAGCTCACCAGGATGGGTGGTTTTTGCTGCACACCAACGAATCGCTCCAGAAGTGTTCGAGCACCGAGGTGTTGAGCCATTACAAGGGCTTGCTGGAGGTCGAGGAGGCATTCTGCGAACTCAAAAGCTACCTGGAAGTGCGACCCGTGTATCATTGGCGGCCCGACCGGGTCGTCAACCATGTGCGATTGTGCTTCTTGGCCTACTGGCTGAGTGCGCGGCTGGGGCGAGAGTGGCGGGCCAGAGGCGAAACCGAAGAGGTTCCACGAGTGCTACGTCACTTGCAAACGATCCGGCTTGGAATGTTGAAGCTGGGCCACAAAATACATCGGACAATGATGACGGAAATTCCGAAAAGCTTAAACGAGCAGATCCGAAAACTGGGTTTGGCGGCCCTCTTTGCCACGCCGCCTGGCCCGTGAGGGTGTAGCCCGACAAAATCGAGAACACCTCGGTTATATTGGGTTTTTGCTCGCTGCGCGAGGAAGTTAGGCTAATCCACGCTGATTGACGCTGATCTCTCTTGGTCGCGCCGACCCTCCGTCGCATGCCGAAGACGCTCGGCCAGACGTTCGTGGTCTCCCAGATACGCCCGCATGAGACTTTTCCACAGCTTGCCGTGATTCGGCACGGAGAAATGCAGCAGTTCGTGGACGATCACGTAATCACCCAACTCTCGGTCAAGACCGAGCAAGTCCATATTGAAATTCAGATTGCCAGCCGTGGAGCACGACGCCCACTTGCGGCGCATCGGGCGCACATACAGCGCGCTGGCTTTCACGTCCAGCTTTGCGGCCCATTCCAGCACGCGGGCTTTGAACTCCTCTTTGTCGCGCCAGGTTTTCATGGCCGAAAACTTTTTTGCAGCAGCATGAACAAGGCTTCGACCGTCGCGGTCACTTTTGCCATGTCATCCTCCTCGGCGAAGATCGCGAACGTCACTTGCTTGCGAAGCTCGCGCAATTCAGCTTCGCTTCGCTGCCAGTTGGGGAATTTCGCAAATGCCTCGCGCACCTTCTTGCTCACCGGTTCGGGATTGGGAATACCGTCGTCAGTCAGCTTGCAAAGCACGAAGTAAGTCAACCCATCCAGCCCTTTGGCCGCTTGTTCCATTTTCCGCTGCTCGTTCTTCTCAATCGCTGCCAGAAGGTCCGCCAGTGCATCTTCCGTGGTGGTCTGGCGATCTTCGAAACTCTCCTGCACGGCTTTAGCGCGATCGGCCAGCGCAATGAGAAACGGATCATCACTGTTCTCCTCCGCCGTCTGCTCGATGCTCTTCACGAGATTGATCACCTTCGTCGCTTTTCCTTCAGCACGTTGCTTGATCGTCTCAATGGTCGAGCTGTCAATCGCGATGTATTCCGGTGCCGCTTCACCGAGTGCCGCGCCAATGTGCCGCTGCACCAGTTCGTTCGTCTTCTTTTGGAAAGCGCGGTCCACGTACACCCGGCGCGCATAAGCGTTGCGCACCACCTCGTAAATGCCGGACAGCGTGGCGTAATTGTCAATGAACGGGCGCAGGAACGCATCCGGCGAGATGATTTCGTAGAGCATCTCAATCTCTTTGTATTCCTTGAAGAACTCCTTGCGCCGTTCCTTGTCGCGGAAATGTTCGATCAGGTTGTCCACGTCCTTGTCATTGAAGCCCTGCGTCACGAGCGCCAGATACGCCGGCGCCTGCGTTTCCATCTTCGCCTTGAAAAGATGCTTGAGCAGGCCGATGTCCTTGACGATGGCGTTGACCTCATCGCTGTCGAAGGCCAGCGCCTTTTCCAGCTTGTCGAAGATGCCTACGAAATCCAAAACGAACCCGTGCGGCTTCACCATCTCCGCCGCCTCGTTCTCGTACGGACGGTTCACCCGCGCGATGGCCTGGAGCAACGTGTGATCGCGCATCGGCTTGTCCAGATACATGGCGTAAAGGATCGGCGCGTCGAAGCCGGTGAGCAGCTTCTCGGTGACGATGAGAATCTTGGGCCACTCGCCCACCTTGGTGAAATCCTTGCGAATCTGCCGCTCCCGCTTCGGGTCGAGATGCCACTTCTTCAGGTGCGCGGGGTCATTGTTGTTTCCGGTGAAAACGATCTCGGAATACTCCGGCGGCAGAATCTTATCCAGCGCCTCCTTGTAGAACGCGCACGCCTCGCGGTCCACCGCCACGAGGAACGCTTTGTAGCCGAGCGGTTCGATGTTCTGCCGAAAGTGATCGGCCACCATGCCGGCCACCTTGTTCACCCGCTCCTTGCCCTTCAGGAAATTCTTCAGGTTCACCGCCCGTTCGAGAATCTTGTTCAACTCCTCGATGTCCGCGATGCCTTCCGTCTCGGCCAACGCGAGGAACTCCTTCTCCATGATCTCGTGCGGCACCAGCATTTCGTTCGGCGCGAGTTGGTAATAGAGCGGCAGCGTCGTGCCGTCCTCGATGCTCTCGGCGATGGAATACTTGTGGAGATAACCCTTGTCATCCTCGCAGCCGAACGTTTTGAACGTCCCCTTGCCGTAAACCGTTTTGTCCACCGGCGTGCCGGTGAAACCGATAAACGTCGCGTTGGGCAGACCGGCCATGAGGAAGTTGCCCAGGTCGCCGCCGGTCGTGCGGTGCGCCTCGTCAATGAGCACGTAAATGTTCTTCCGCAGGTTCAGGTTCGCGGGCATGTCGCGGAACTTGTGGATCATCGTCACGATGATGCCCCGGTAATCCTCCCGCAGCAGCCGGTTCAACTCCGCGATGCTGCTGGCGTGCGCCACGTTCGCCAGCCCCACCGACGCGAGATTCTTGAGCATCTGATCTTCCAGCTCGTTGCGGTCAATCATCAATAGGATGCCGTTGATGAGAAACACCACATCCTCCCGCGTGCCGTGGCGACCGTTGTGAACGTAAAACTCTTCCGTGACTTCATACACGTTGCGGTCGGGTTGGGCGTAATCAATCAGCACCAAATCCAACTCCCGATTCTCCTCCGCGCAAAAGAATTTCCCCTGGTTGCGCAGGTAGGTGAGGAAGTCGCGATTGCCGACGATGTCCGCGTTGAGCCGCTGGAATTCGCCAATGAGCGCGCCCTCGGCTTCTTTGTATTTTGGGTTAAAGGAGCGCACCTGAGCATGAAGCAGATCGCCGAAGTAGAGCGACGCCGTCCGCGCGCGATCCTCGGGCGTCGCGCCGTCCGGGTCAAAGCCCCGCCGCCTCTCGGCTTCAGCGCGGGGCACGAACGTCCAGCCAATTTCCGGCGCGTAGGCGAGGATGCGGGCCTGGACGGTTTTGTGTTCGGAAGGCGTCGACATTCCGCGGACTTGTTTCTACCCGGACCGCCGACGTTCCAGTGTGTTACGGGCAACCGTGTAGCAAT
>CAZIFU010000257.1:0-2867 GCA_964539075.1 uncultured Verrucomicrobiota bacterium
CCAGGGCCACGTAACCGACACGCATGTGTCGTGGAGGCTCAAAACGCACGTGGGCAAATACGCCTCGCCGATTTTGGTGGATGGCCTGATTTACACGGCGTCCGATCAGAGCTTCGTGACCTGCCTCGAAGCGGCGACGGGAAACACGGTGTGGACGGAACGGATTGGCGGCGGTTACCAGGCCTCGCCGGTTTATGCGGATGGGCGGCTGTATTTCTTCAGCATCGAAGGCGTAACAACGGTGATCCGGCCCGGTCGCACATTCGAAGTCCTGGCCACGAACACGCTTGCGGACAACGCACCGAACGACGATTCCCGGCGCGGCCCCGGGTTCATGGGCTCGCCGGCCGTGGCGGGGAAGGCGCTGATCGTCAGGACGCGGCGTCACCTTTACCGGATCGAAGGCGAGTAGGCGCTTTCCGTTTGCGAGCTGGAGAAACGCAAGTGAAGCACCAAACTCAAAGACTAAAGCTCAAGGGAAATTCCAACGTTCAAATCCCAACGCTCCGCCGCGGGCACTCCTGGCTGGCATTGGGCTTTTGGCTCCTGGGCTTTCCCTTGAACTTTGAGCTTTGTCCTTTGACCTACGCCGCCGCCGCTCCGCTCCCCATCGAGACCACGCTCGTGGACGGCGACGCCATTCACAGCGCCACATTTCAGAGCAACAACCAGAAGGTCGTCCGCAACCGGCGCGGCATTTTCCTGACGCCCGTGCGCACGCGGAACGAAAAGATGACCGCGCAACAATGGCGGCTCTCGTGGAGCAAGGATGGCGGCAAGACCTTCGCCACGCTCTTCGAGGCCACGGACGCCACGAACCCGCCGGTGCTCGAAACGGATTCGCAGGACAACCTCTATCTCGGCCGGCCCGACTTCGTGAATCTCGACGTGCTGCTCTACCGCTTCCTCGCAGCGGAGGATTATCGGACGCCGCACCTCACGCGCGTGCCGAAGACGGCCGCCGGCAAATACTCGATGGCGCTCGACGAGCCGCGCGGCCAGGTCTGCTACTTCTCGCACAGCGGCTGGTTCATCCGCTTCGGCCTCGACGGCGCGGTGAAATCCTCCACGCTGCTGCTGAAAAAAGGCGGCACCGCCGTGCAGGAATACACGCACCTGAACCTCACGCCCGACGGCACGTTGCACGCCGCGTGGACTTCGCTGTTCGTCCCGCCGCAGGGCCACTGGACCTACTGGGGCATCCATCATTTGCAATCACCCGACGGCGGCGTGTCATGGCAAACGTTCGCCGGAAGAAAACTCACGCCGCCCATCGCCGCCGATGAAACCGGCCCGAGCGACCGCATCACGCTCGACGACGAGTTCACGCCCTCGACGTGGCTCGCCAACGCCCTCACCAAGGACGGCAAGGCGCACTTCATTTACGCGGCCCGAACCGAGCCCGTGCGCCAGCACCACGTCCGCTTCGACGTGGCCACGGGCAAACGCGAGCTGGACCACGCGCCCGAACTGCGCGGCGAAACCATCTCGCTCAACGTGGGCGACGGCTTCCCCGCCTCGTCCACGCGCACCAACGGCGACCCGCTCTTCGTCATCGGCCACACGGCGAAGGCACCCTTGCGCCTCGGTTGCCTGCGCAGCGACGACAACGGCGCGACGTGGCGCGACCACGCGGTGAGCGAAACTTTTCTCCAGCCCTACGCCGTCGGCGGCTGCCGCGAGATCACGCCGGATGGTTTCATCATCGGCTCCTTCACCGAGGTCGTGAACGCCGCCCGCGGCGCGGAATCCAAGGGCCGCGTGCATTTCTTCCGCATTGCCTCGCAGCCGGCGGCGTCCAAAGCCTTGAAACCATGAACCAGTTCCCCACCGCCCTGCTGTTTGCCACTTTCGCCGGGATTCTCGCCGTGGTGGACGCGGCGCAAACAGATTCTCCCGCGCCCGCAGCCGCGCCGTTCCCGCAGATGCTCGTGCCGGGATTCGTCGTGCGCGAGTTGCCGGTGAAACTCACGAGCGTCAACAACATCGAGTATGCGCCGGATGGACGGCTTTTCGCGGCAGGTTACGACGGGCGGTTCCATTTGCTGCGCGATACCGATGGCGATGGGTTGGAAGACAAGGTCATCACGTTTTCGTCCGAGACGAGCGCGGATTATCCGCTCGGCATGGTGGTGAAGGACGGCGCGCCGCACATCGTGCTCACGGACGCGGTCGTGCGTTTCCGCGACACTGACGGGGACGGCGTGCCGGACAAGCGCGAGACGGTCGTGAAAGGTTTCGATGATCCGGTAATGGTGGCCGCGCCGTATCTGAATCACCGCCGCGTGGATAGTTCGATGGCCATCGCCTACGGCCCCGACGGCGCGCTCTACGTGACGATGGGCAACGCCGGCTTCAGCAATCCCTACTGGCACGACGGCTTCAAGAAGGGCGGGCAACAAACCGGCACGCCGCGCTACTCGGTCGATCAACGGCGCGGCTGCCTGCTGCGCTTCGCGCCCGACGGCAAGATGGAACAGCTCGCGAGCGGCCTGCGCTATATTATGTCGCTCCAGTTCAACAAACACGGCGACCTCTTCGGCACCGATCAGGAAGGCGCGACGTGGTGCCCGAATGGAAATCCCTTTGATGAGTTGCTCCACCTCCAGACCGGACGGCACTACGGCTTCCCGCCGCGGCATCCGCAGTTCCTGCCGAACGTCGTCGATGAGCCAAGCGTGTTCGATTACGGCCCGCAGCATCAGAGCACGTGCGGCTTCCGCTTCAACACTCCCACTGCCGGGCGCGGTCGCTTCGGCCCCGCGTTTTGGGAAGACGATGCGATCGTCACCGGTGAATCGCGCGGCAAGCTCTGGCGCACGACGCTCGCGAAGACCGCTGCGGGATACGTCGCGCAGAACCAGCTC
>CAZIFU010000258.1:0-45388 GCA_964539075.1 uncultured Verrucomicrobiota bacterium
TATTTGAACTGCTGTCCTGGTGCGAGTATCCATTATCAAGAACTGTAAAGGGGTCGGTTCTTGATATAGTCATTAGGACTCTCCCCGAGAAACCCACGACGCTGTGGTGAGCCTGTATCCAACCGCCGAGGAAGCGCGCATCACCTGCGCCATCGTGGACGCCGCCGCGAAGGTGCGCGATCCGAACTTTAAATACATGGCGGAAGGCAAAGGCGCGACGGTCACAGCGCGTTTCGGCCCCGACGGCATCACCATCTGCGATCCGAACCGCGCGAGAGAAGGCGCGGACAAGGTGTTTCAGAAGATTTACGATAGGGCTATATGAACTGCTGTCCTGGTGCGATAATACATTATCAAGAACTGACCCCTTTATGGGTTGTCCAACAACATAGTCTTGCCACTGATTTGGACGGCGGACGCGGGAATGGAAGATTTTCAAGGTTATCTCGCCATGCAAGGCGTCGATTTGATGGACTGGAAAATCCAAAATGTTCTGGGCGTCTCAGCTGACGGGACGGCATTTACTGGGCTGGCGAATTTCCAAGGACAGACGGTTGGATATTTTGTTATGATTCCAGAGCCCAACTCATGGAGCGTTTTCATGGCAGGATTATCAGCCTTGATGTGGCTTTGGTCAAAGCCAGCGAGCTGCTTAAACCGCAATTTCAAAAAGACAAGATTAAAAAACTGAACCGCGCAGCGTCCAGAAAGCAAATTCCTATCAGTTGTCCGGGGATGGGGCTTGAAAATGTCCGATAAACCGATAAGTTTCTTCTGCATGAGTGCAACCATTCCAGTTTCTTTCCCGGCCGATCAGGTCAAAGAGATAGAATCCGCGGCGACTGCGACCGGCCTGTCCAGGCAGGATGTGATCAGGCAATCCACGAAACTGGGCATTCCACGGCTGCGTGATCAACTGGCGGTTTGCAACGGCCGCGTCACGAACGTGGACCCGCTTTCAGACGAGGAACTGGCCCGGATTTACTCAGCGCCCGACCGAGACGAGGAGGGGACGGAGCGGTTAATGAAGGCCCAGGCTTGGGAGGGCAAGGATTGAAGCCTTGGGAGATTTGGACAGGCGATATTTACGGGCCGCATCCCGTGGTGATTGTTTCCAACCAGGGCCGGACCGAACGCAAAACGCGTATCGTCGTCCTGAAATGCCAGACGATCTACTCCGGCGATCCGGTTCCCGGTGACTTTGAGACGGTGCTGGACGAAGCCGACGGGATGCAACTGAAAACGCGGTGCACTTGTGACCCGCTCTTCACGGTGGACAAAGCGACCTTGACCCGTTACCGCGGGGTGGTGGTTGAGACTCGGCAACGGGATATCGCACAAAAAATCATCCGCGGCCTCTGCATCGCCGGCCATTAAAACACCCGGCCCGTCAGCGTCGCGCCTGAGAGGCGGTTGTAGCTCACAAACATTCCAGGAGGCAGTCTCTCGACGGCGGCGCTGTCCGCACCCAGTCCGGCGATTGAACCGCGCAGCGTTAAAAAGCAAATTCCTATCAGTTCAGGCCGAGGTACAAGCGGGCGTCGAGGTTCTGGATCACGTAAACCTGATAGGCCTTGTCCATAAAAGAGCCCCGTGGGTTGCAACGCGTCCTGGGCTTGGGCAGCTATCAAACAGCTTGGACGGTTCTTCACAAGCTGCGTCGGGCCAGGGTGCGACCCGGCCGGGATAAACTCAGCGGTCGAGTCGAAGTGGACGAAACCCGAGTGGGTGGAGTGACGCCGGGACAGAAAGGACGGGGTATTCCGAGCAAGGCGTTGGTGGTGATCGCGGCCCAGGAAGGGGGTGCCGGCATTGGACGCATCCGTCTGGCTCGAATTCCAGATGGTTCGGCGGATCACCTCCATCGGTTCATCCAAGGTGCCATTGCCCAGGGGAGCTGTGTGCACACAGACGGTTGGAAGCCGTATCAGGGGCTGGATCAGATTAGCGGTTCCGAACTATTTGCTGCGGAATAGTTCGCTCTGCACAATTTCCAGGACGATGCTGCGCACACCATAATGGCTGGAGGCGGCGCGTTCAAGCGCCTGCTCGATCTGCGGGCGGTCGCCGAAACGCACCCGGGCACCAGTGGCATAGACGGCGAGTTGCTGCGCCAGGTTGCGGGCGATCTGCGTTTCATCGGCCAGAAGCAGCTTCTTGAGTTCGCGGATGTCACGGAATTTCCGCCCGTCGGGCAGCTCGCCGCCGGCGTCCACGGGCAGCGCAGGATGAAAGGAGATTTTCTGGCCGTTGTGCCCGATGCGTTGCTCCGGCTCGCCCTCGCCCAACGCGCGGTAGCGGTCACGCCAGCCGCCCATCACATCGAAGCTCTCTAAAGCGAAGCCCGCCGGGTCAATTCTGGCGTGGCAGGCGGCACACGTTGCCAGCGTGCGATGCTTGTCGAGCTGCTCGCGGATGGTCGTCGCGCCGCGCGTGTCCGGTTCGATCGCCGGCACGTTGGCCGGCTGCGGGGGTGGCGGCTCGCCCAGAATGCGCTCCATGATCCACGCGCCGCGCAGCACCGGCGAGGTCGTCGTGCCGTTGGCGGTGACTTTGAGCACGCTGGCTTGCGTCATCAGGCCGCCGCGCGGACTGCCGGCCGGCAACGACACCCGGCGCAAGCCCACACCTTCCACCGGCGGCAGGCCGTAGTGCGCGGCCAGCCGCTCGTTCACGAGCGCGAAATCCGAGGCCACGAGATTCCGCACCGGCAAATCGTCCCGCAACAGTTCGGCGAAGAAAAGCCGGGTCTCCTCCAGCGCGGACTCGGCGAGCAGGTCATCCAGGTAATAGTCGGGGTAAAGCGCGGCGTCGGGCGCGGTGGCGGTGATTTTCCGCAGGTCGAGCCAGTAATCGAGGAAGGCGTCCACGAACCGGCGCGATTTCGGGTCGTCGAGCAGCCGCCCGGTCTGCGCGCGGAGCACGTCGGGATCGCGCAACCGGCCGCGCCCCGCGAGCGCGCGCAGTTCCTCGTCCGGCGGGCTGTTCCAAAGGAAGAAGGCCAGGCGCGACGCCAGCGCGTAGTCGTCCAAACGCCCCGGTTTTTCCTCCAGACAAACGAATTGCGGCGAGCAAAGCACCGCCGTGTAACCCGCAATCATCGCGTCAGCAAAGCCGCTGCCCGATTTCAAAGCGCCTTCGATGACCGGCAGAAAGCGTTTGACCTGTGTCTCCGCGCCGGGACGGCGATAGGCGCGTTGCACAAAGGCCCGCAGCAAACGCTCCGCATCCTTCCGGGGATTCTGAGAGATGACTTCCACCGCGCCCTTGTTGTCTCCTGTTTTTTTTACCGGTAAATCACCGAAGAGCAGCTTGTGTCCCGCCGTCGGCCATTCGTCGTAAATCGGCCCCTCCACTTCCATCCAGTGATAGGCCACGCCGGGCTGGCCGTCTTTTTCGGCCAGGGGATTCTGGTAGTTTGGCGGGCGCGAGCGGAACAGTCGCGCGGCGTCGGGCCGGATCGTTTCGCCCGCCAGCAGCCACACGTCGAGTTCCTTCACGGACGGCTCCGGCGTGACGTCAAAACTGCCCAGCAGCCGCAGCAGGCGCGGCGGGGTTTCCGAGTAAATCGTCACCGGCTCGGAGCGCCGCCCGGCGGAAGCCTGGTCAAAGTCGGGAATCCACCAACGCTCGGTCTTGCCGGGACCGACCCAGATGGAATACGCGTTGAAGCGCAAACGGTAATGTCCGGCGACAGGCGCCTCGAACTGGTCGAACTTCACCTCGAGCGGTTCGTAAGTGCTCGCGACGAGGCCCATCGCCTCCAACTCACGCTGCTGCGGGTCGGCGTCACCCACGGTGATGGGCGCGTTGCCGGAGCGCACGTCGGGCTGCGCCTGCGTGCCCAGCAGCGGAAGGGTGGCGCGTTCGGGGCGGTTGTTGAAGACACTGAACTTCATGCGCCGGACAAAGTTGGTCTGGTCCCGCGCGTAGTAGCGCTCGGTGCGCGTCTCCGGCCGCCCGGCGCTCGACGCCATCACCTCGCGGAGCGCGTATTCCGCCGCGGCGAGATACCGCGCCATCTGTACGTGCGACACGTCCAAAGCGTCGCCGACCTTGTTGAAGCGGAGGGCCTCGCCGTCTTCGGGCAGCGCGTCCTTCACTTGCAGCCACGGCGCGTGGAGCAGGTCGCGCAGGGCGTTCTCATATTCGTAGCGGTTGAGCCGCCGCCACGTCGCGCGGCCCTCGCTGACGGCGCGCGCCTGGTCCGCCTTCACCATCGGCCCGGCGACGGCTTTGAGGAATGCTTCCGCTTGCGCCGGGTCGGGGCGCGCTTTTTTCTTGGGCGGCATCTCGCCGTCGCGCACGCGGTCATGCACCTTCACCCACTCGGCGAAGCTCTGCGTGTCGTTCAAGTCGAACTTGAGCGCCGTCAAATCCAGCCCGCCCTTCTTCGTCTCCGTGTCGTGGCACTCCACGCAATGCCGGTCCAGAAACGTCCGGCTGACGGGGGCAAGACCCGCCGTCGCCACCGGCAACGTGCCGGCGCAGAGCAGAAGCAGCGGGGCGCAAAGGTTCATTCGCAGGTTGTTTTCAAAGGTAGTCGGGGTCGGTTTCGACGCAGGTGCGAACAATGGCCGACACAAAACCTCGCATGCCGTTTCTCACTAATAATCATTCCAAAGGACTAAGTGGCCCCTCACCCCGGCCCCACTTCCATTTAGTTAAGAAGACAAAAAATTTCCGGAGCAACCCCTCACCTTGATCCTCTCCCCTTCCGAAGGGGAGAGGAATGCGCGCGCTGCGTTTGCAGACGCAGACCGGGGTGTGCTTGACGGACCCCGCCGGATTTCCTCTCCGCTCATCCGATGAGGGGAGAGGATCAAGGTGAGGGGTGTTCTGCAAATATTTCATCGCTTAACTAAATGGCAGTGCACCCCGGCCCTCCCGGAAGGAGAGATTCCAGGACGCGTGTCCGCGATTTGGGCCCTTGAACCGGACGGAGCTTTGGTCCGCGCGTCAGTCCCGCAAGGCGGGAGAGTGCGCCGACTCGCGTCGGCGCTGTGGCGGAGTGGGAAAGCGCCGGCTGGGGCCGGCGCACTCCAAACGCTTCGCGCCTTCGCCAGCCCGCGTGGATGCCGCCTCGTTGCATGGCCAGCGAGCTTCATGGGTAGGGCCGGGGTGAGGGGATTTCCCATGCACATTGTGCCGATTCACTTCTAACTTTTGCGACGATACGGCTCAAAATGATGTTCACGGTGTCCCGCGCGCCACAGCAGCAATCTCACGCCACCAGCCGGTCCACCACATTGCCGGCGACATCCGTGAGCCGGAAATCGCGACCCTGGAAACGATACGTCAGCTTCGTGTGTTCAACGCCGAAGAGCGCGAGGATGGTGGCGTGGAGGTCGTTGATGTGAATCGGGTCCTTCGTGATGTTCCAGCCGATGTCATCGGTTTCGCCGAGCACCTGTCCGCCTTTGATGCCGCCGCCGGCCATCCAGAGGCTGAAGGCGAAGGGGTGATGATCGCGCCCGGTGACGCCGGTGAAGCCGGGGCGGTTTTCGCCGAGCGGCGTGCGGCCGAACTCGGAGAGCCACAACACCAGCGTCTCGTCCAGCATCCCGCGCTGCTTGAGGTCTTTGATGAGCGCGGCGATGGGCTGGTCGGCCATGCCGGTGTTGAAGGCGAGTTCGACGTCGAGGTCGCTGTGGTGGTCCCACGTGGCGTGGAAGATATTCACGAAACGGACGCCGCGCTCGACCATGCGGCGAGCCAGCAGGCAGTTGCGCGCGAACGCGGCGTATTGCCCCTTGGGGCCGCTGCGCTTCCCTTTGACAGCCGGCTCATCGCGGTCCACGCCGTAGGCCGCCAGCGTCCCGGCGCTTTCGCCCGACAAATCCATCAGCTCCGGCGCCGCGCTCTGCATGCGGAAGGCCAGTTCATACGCGGCGATGCGGCTGGCGATTTCCGGGTCGTGCACCTGTGCGTGGCGGAGGCGGTTCAAGTCGTTCAACGCTTCGAGGCCGTAATGCTGCATCTCCGGCGTGAAGCCCGGCGGGTTGCTCAGGTTGAGCACCGGGTCGCCCTGGCCGCGAAAGAGCACGCCCGCGTAAGAGGAGGGCAGGAAACCGCTCGACCAGTTTTGCGCGCCGGCACTGGTGCCGCGCCCGGCGGTCAGCACGACGTATCCGGGCAGGTTGCGCGATTCGCTGCCCAGCCCGTAGGCGAGCCACGACCCCATGCTCGGCCGGCCCAGCATCGCCGAGCCGGTGTTCATCATGATCTGGCCGGGATGATGGTTGAACTGATCGGTGTGCATCGAACGGATGAGCGCCACGTCGTCGGCGCACGAGGCGAGGTGTGGCAGAAAGTCGGACAACTCCATGCCGCACTGGCCGTGCTTCGTGAATTTGCGCGGACTGCCGAGCAGACGCGCGGTCTCCTTCTGGATGAAGGCGAACCGGACATTCGCCGTCATCGAGTCGGGCAGTTTCTGGCCGTTCAACTCGTTGAGCTTCGGTTTCGGATCGAACAAATCCACCTGGCTCGGCGCGCCCTCCATGTAGAAGCAGATGCACGCTTTCGCCTTCGGCGCGAGGTGCGGGCGGCGCGGGGTCATCGGGTTCTGGGAAATCTCCGCGCGCGCGGCGGGGGCGAGCAAACCGTCGGCGCCGAGCAACGACGCGAGCGCGAGCGTGCCCAGGCCGCTGGCGCTGGTGGCGAGAAAATCGCGGCGGGTCAAATCAAGGACTTGCTGCGGGCGGGATTCATTTTTCATGGCGGCTCCTATTCTCTGGTCACAAATTCGTCCACGTTCATTAGCACCCGGCTCACGGCAACCAGCGCGGCTTTTTCCTCCGGGCTGACGAGGCTGGGGGTGTCGGACTGCATTTCGCCCGTGATTTTGGCGGCGCTCTCCGGCGCCGTCTTCACCTGCGCAAGCATGTCGTCGTGAAATTTCCGCAGGCGGGCCACTTCCTCTTTGCGGGGATTGCGGCCGAGGCAGAGTTGGAACGCGTTGGTGATTTTCACGTCGAGCGGACCGAGTTCGCCCGCCAGCCGTTTGCCGAGCGCCTGCGCGCACTCGAAGAACACCGGGTCGTTGAGCAGGGTGAGCGCCTGGAGCGGCGTGTTGCTGCGGTCGCGGCGGGTGCAGGTCACCGTCGTGTCCGGTGCGTCAAATGTCATCAACATCGGATACGGCACGGTGCGCTGGAAAAAGATATAGAGGCCGCGCCGGTATTTCTCCGCGCCGGTGCTCTCCGCCCACTTGACGGTGTTCGCGTAGCCGAGTGCGGCGAGGTCGGCGGGCATCGGCGGGCGCACACTGGGGCCGCCGATGGCGGGATTCAACAGACCGCTGGCCGCCAGCCACACGTCGCGGACGTTTTCGGCTTCGAGACGGTAACGGTTCTGCCGCGCGAGCCAGAGGTTGTTCGGGTCGCGCGCGACGAGTTCGGGCCGGAGGGCGGAACTTTGCCGGTAGGTCGCGGAGGTGACGATGAGCTTGATAAGCGCCTTGCGGCTCCAGCCGAGGCCGGGTGGAGAGTTGAGGGCTGCGGGTTGAAGGCTGGCCGATGACATGAAGGTGACGGCGAGCCAGTCGAGCAATTCGGGATGCGTCGGCTTGTCGCCGCGTGTGCCGAAGTCGTTCACGGTCGTCACCAGCGCGCGGCCGAAGAGGTTCTTCCAGACGTGATTCACCGTCACGCGGCTGGTGAGCGGATTCGCCGGATCCACCAGCCAGCGGGCGAAATCGAGCCGGTCGGCCTCCGCGCCGCGCGGCTTGAACGGATGCAACACCCCGAGCGTGCCCGGCTGAACCTCGTCGCCTTTGCGGAGGAAATCGCCGCGCACGTGGATGTGCGTCTTGCGTTCGTCGGCGACGAGCACGGCGGCGGCCGTCTCCGGGAACTTCGGCTTCTTCGCCTTGTGCGCGACCACGGCCAGGTTGAGCTGGATGCCCTCGGCGTCCACGTGCTCGGCAAAGTAGCGCGCGAGTTCGGCCTTCGGTTTTTCGCCGCGCTGTTCGGAGGGCGTGGCGAGCGTGGCGACGATGCTGTCAGGCAGCGTGCTCGGTTCGAGCGGCAGAGCGGATGTGGTGGCCGAGACGCGGAAGCGGTTCATCAGGCCGCCGATGAAATGCTCGACCTTGATGGAAAGCTTCGTTCCCTTCGGCAGATCCTGCGGCTCCTTCGTCTCAAACACGATGACGTGCGTGCGGTTGGATTGCGGCGACGCGCCCCAACCGGTATTGCGGTCGCCATCAATCGCCCGTGTGGCCTCGCCGTTCTTTTCCTCGAAGTCGGCCTTCGCCGTTGCGAACTCAATCCGCCGCGCCGAGCCGTCGCCGGTTTGCGCCGTGACGATGAATTCGCCGAGCGCGAAATCGCCGTTCTTGCCGCGCCCGACCAGCTTGCCGTCCTCGGCAATCGCTTCGAGGCGGAAGCCGGTGACGCCTTGCAGGTTCGGCTCCACTTCGAGGCGGAAAATGGAGCGCACCGGGTCGCGCGCGCGGGGCACGATGGAGCCGTCCTTTTGCGCCGCGAACTGGGTTTCGTCGCCTTCGGTTGAGACGTAGAGTTTTTTCGGCGCGAGCACCGACCAGCGCGCGGCGGGCACGGTCACCGTCTGCTCCCACGCAGCGAGCTTGTCGGGCAACTCGCCTTTGAGGTAGTCGTTGAGCGGTGCCGCGAGTTCGGCGAGTTTCGCCTCCCAGGTTTTCAACTGGGCCTCGTACCCGGCGAGTTCCAGCGGCTGCGGCGCAGGGATGTCTTTCTCGGACGCGTTGTTGAAGAACGCGAAAAGCTCGTAAAACTCGCGCTGGGTGATGGGATCGAATTTGTGCGAGTGGCACTCGGCGCAACCGACCGTGAGGCCGAGCCACGCCGCGCCCGTGGTGCTCACGCGGTCCACGACGGCCTTGCAGCGGAATTCCTCCTTGTCCGTGCCGCCCTCGCGGTTGGTGAGCGTCTGGCGGTGGAAACCGGTGGCGACCTTCTGGCTCTCGGTCGCATTGGGCAGCAGGTCACCCGCGAGCTGCTCGAGGGTGAACTCGTCGAAGGGCATGTCCTCATTGATGGCTTTGATGACCCAGTCGCGGAACAAGTAGGCATAAGGGCGCGCCAGATCTTTTTCGTAACCATCGCTGTCGGCATAGCGCGCGAGGTCGAGCCAATGGCGGCCCCAGCGCTCGCCGAAATGCGGCGACGCCAGCAGGCTGTCCACCAGTTTTTCGTAGGCCTCCGGCTGCGGGTCGCGCGCGAACGCCTCCACCTGCTCCGGCGTGGGCGGCAGGCCGAGCAGGTCCAGACTTAGCCGGCGAATCAACGTGATGCGGTCGGCCTCGGGCGAGGGTTTGATTTTTTCCTTTTCCAGCCGGGCGAGGACGAAGTTGTCAACCGGGTTGCGGACCCACCGAGTGTTTTTGACTTTTGGCGGTGTGGTGCGCACCGGCGCCTTGAAGGCCCAGTGGTCGGTGGTTTTCACCACTGCCACACCGGCTTCCTCCGGCCAGGCCGCACCGGCGTCAATCCACGCGCGCAACCTGCCGATTTGCTCCGCCGTGAGCCGGTCACCTTTGGGCGGCATGACTTTCTCCGGGTCGAGTCCGGCGACGTAGTGGATGAGCCGGCTTTCGGTGCTTTTGCCCGGCAGGATGGCCTTGCCCGAATCGCCGCCGGCCAGGGCATCGGTTTTGGAGTCGAGGCGCAACCCGTTCTTGTGTTTCTCCGGGCCGTGGCATTTGTAGCAGTTGTCGGCGAAAATCGGCCGGATATCTTTGGCGAATTCCACCGGGCCGGCGGCGGGCGACGGCAGCCTGGCGAGCGCGGCGCTGTCCGGTTTGAATTCAGCGGCGTGCGCGCCGGCGAGCAACGCCAGCCAGAGGCAGGTTGCGGTAAAAAACTTTTTCACGGGTTGACGCTTATAGCACATTATGAATGGACGGACAATGAGCAAAGTTTAATCAGTTTTTCAGGCCAGCAAGCCCTGGACGACCTGGCCGTGCACGTCGGTCAACCGGAACTCGCGGCCCTGATATTTGAAGGTGAGCCGCTCGTGGTCCAGGCCCAGCAGATGCAGCACCGTCGCGTTCAAATCGTGCACGTGCACCGGGTCCTCGACGATGCCGTAGCCGAAATCGTCGGTCCGGCCAAAGGTGACGCCGGCCCGGACGCCGCCGCCGGCCAGCCACATGGTGTAAGCGTCTTTGTGATGGTCGCGGCCCGGCTTGGTCGCTGTGCCGCTGCCCGAATCGGTTTGTTGCATCGGCGTGCGGCCGAATTCCCCGCCCCAGATCACCAGCGTTTCATCCAGCAACCCGCGCTGTTTGAGGTCGCGGACGAGCGCCGCCATGGCCTGGTCCACATCCTGGCACTTGCGCGGCAGGCGCGTGGTGAGGTCGGC
This sequence comes from uncultured Verrucomicrobiota bacterium, assembly GCA_964539075.1. GTDB lineage: Bacteria > Verrucomicrobiota > Verrucomicrobiia > Limisphaerales > CAZIFU01 > CAZIFU01. The sequence continues at coordinate 10,351 of CAZIFU010000258.1, forward strand.
GTGATGGTCCCAGTCGGCGTCGTAGAGCTGCACCAGGCGCACACCGCGTTCGACGAGCCGGCGGGCGAGCAGACAATGGTTGGCGAACGAGGCCTTGCCCGGCTCGGCGCCGTACATCGCAAGGGTTTCCTTCGATTCATGGGTGAGATCCATCAACTCCGGCACGCTGGCCTGCATGCGGAAGGCCATTTCATACTGGCTGATGCGCGTGGCGATTTCCGGGTCGCCCACGTCGGCAAGTTGCGTCTGGTTCAATTGCTGGACGGTGTCGAGCACGCGGCGGCGGTCGGCGCGCGGGTGGCCTTCGGGATTGTTGAGGAAGAGCACCGGTTCGCCGCTGGAGCGGAACTGGATGCCCTGATAAACGCTGGGCAGAAATCCGGTGCTCCACAGGCTCGTGCCCGCGCCGGCCAGCGGGCCGGAGAGCAACACGACGTAAGCGGGCAGTTCCTGGTTTTCCGTGCCGAGGCCGTAGGTCACCCACGAGCCGAGGCTGGGCCGGCCGAGGCGGCCAAAACCGGTGTGCAAGAAAAGTTGGGCCGGCGCGTGGTTGAACTCCTCGGTGTGCAGCGTTTTCACCAGCGCGATGTCGTCGGCCACGCCGGCGAGGTGCGGCAGCAACTCGGAGATTTCCGCGCCGCTCTGGCCGTAACGCGTGAAGGCAAATTTGGAGGCCGCGAGGTTCGGGTGCCCTCGCAGAAAGGCGAAGCGTTTGCCCTTGATGAACTCTTCGGGGCACGGCTGGCCGTCATATTTGCGCAATCCGGGCTTGTGATCGAAGAGGTCCAGTTGCGACGGCGCGCCGACCATGTGGAGGTAGATGACGTGCCTGGCGCGCGGGGCGAAGTGGGGTGGGCGTGGGGAAAGCGGATTGAGGGGCGGTGCGGAATGCGGAGTGCGGGGTGCGGAGTTTTCCGCGGCGGAACCATCGCGGCGCAGCAACGAGCCGAGCGCGATGGCGCCAAGGCTGAAGCCGGAGCGTTTGAGGAACTCGCGGCGGGCGAGGGGGAGCAGAGGTGGATCGAGCGGGTTCATGTTTCAGAATGACGAATGACGAATTTCCAATGACGAAAGAATGACTAAATCCGAATGTCGAATCGATGCGCTCATCGAATCATTTGCGGTAGATGGCGGCGAAGATGAGGTGCAGTTCTTTAGCTTCGCGCCAAAGCTTGCGTGCCTCGTCTTGCTTGGCTGATTCGGCCTTCGCGATCATTCGGAGCCAGTGCTTGGTCTCGCGCGCCTCTTTTTTGCAGGTGCCGATCTTGTTCCGAAATTCCTTCTTCGATACCGCATCATCAGCTTCACAATAGTTCGCGCCAACGCTGGTTCCCGACCGCACCAACTGGTTGACCAGCGGGTCGTTCACGGGATCGCGAGGGACCTTTCGTGCCAACGCGATGACTGCTTCGCCGAAGCTCGCCGTGCGTTCTTCTAGGTCATACTTGGGGCCGCGCCCGTCGTTGTTGATGGGGCCATTCGTCATTTGTACTTCGTCATTCTTTCGTCATTGGAAATTCGTCATTCGACATTCAACCCTTCGTAATCATCTCATCCAGGTTCAACAGCGCCGCCGCCACCGCGTACCACGCAGCGAACTCTTCCGGCTTGATATTCTTCGGCAGCGCGAAGTTGCCAACCAACGTCTTCACCGCCTTCGCATCGGCAATAGACGCGGAAACTTCCGCTGCAAATAACCTCTTCAACGCCGCCACTTCGTCGGGCTTTGGCTCGCGCGCCAGGCAGAGGTGAAAGGCGTGCCCGATTCGTTGCTCCACGGTGGCGTCGGGTTTTTCGTTGACGACGCGGCGGGCGAGCGCCAGCGCGGCTTCCACATAGACCGGGTCATTCAGCAGCGTGAGCGCCTGCAACGGGGTGTTCGCGCGCGAGCGTTTGACGGTGCAGGCCGTGCGCGCCGTGGCGTCGAAGTTCACGAAACTGGGATACGGCGAGGCGCGCTTCCAAACAACGTAGATGCCGCGCCGGTAAGCATCCTCGCCTTCGCTGACCTCGTAGGTGAGTTTGTCGCCGCCGACTTTGCTTTCCCAAAGCCCCGGCGGCTGATAGGGCCGCACCGGCGGACCGCCTTGCTTAAGGCTGAGCAGGCCGGCCACCGCGAGCGCATTGTCGCGGATCATCTCGGCATCCATGCGGAAGCGCGGGCCGCGCGCGAACAGGCGGTTCTGGTCGTCGCGCGCGAGCAATTCGGGCGTGAGCTTCGAGGACTGCCGGTAGGTCGCGCTCATCACGATGAGTTTGTGGATGTGCTTCGCTGACCAGCTTCCTTCCATGAATTCGACGGCCAGCCAATCGAGCAGCTCCGGGTGCGTCGGCGACTCGCCCTTCACGCCGAAATCCTCCAGCGTGGCGACGAGGCCGCGGCCGAAGAATTCCGCCCACCAGCGGTTCACGGTGACGCGCGCCGTGAGCGGGTTGTCGCGGTCCATCAGCCAGCGCGCCAAGTCGAGGCGGGAAGTTCGGGTCTGGGGTCTGGGGTCTGGGGTCTGGGGTTTCGAGACGAGGCTCACTTCGGTTTCGGAATTGATCGAGAGCTTCCTCACGTCGGCTCCTACAGAAGAGGATTTCAGCGGAGGCAGCGCGGCGGGCACGCCGGGCTGCACCGGCTCGCCTTTGTTGAGGAAACTGCCGCGGACGAAAATGTTCGCCGGTCGCGGAGGCTCCAGCTCGCGCATCACAAGCGTGCGCGCGCCGGCCAGTTTGGCCAGTTCGCGCTCCTGTTTGGCGCGATTGAGTTGATGCAGCGCGAGCGCCTTGTCCTCGGTCAGGTAATAGTCCGTGAGCCGCTTAGACTGTTCGGCAGTGCGGCTGGCGGCGGGCGTTTCCAGAAACTTCGCGACGTCGGCGGGCAAGGCTTTGGCGCCGAGATTCCCGATCAGCGCCGACAGCCGCAACCGCCCGATGTTCCGGCCGCCGCCGAAATTCTGGACGAGGGTGAAGGTGAGTGTGGTGCCGTCGTTGAAGCCCACGGGCTTTTCGGCCTCGAACAAGGCCCAATGGTCCTTGTGGAACTCCGGTCCGACGGCCCAGGCCGACTTGCGGTCGCCGCCGCCGTCCTTCAGAAGGTTCTCCACTTCGTAAGTTTTCTGCGAGTAGGACGCGGTGGCTTTGACAAGTTTCACCGGCTGTGGTTTGGACGTGCCTCCGGACGGCGTGGCGGTGATGCTGAAACTGTTCAACACGAAGTTCGGCTTGCTCGTGTCGCCGCGGCCGGGGCCGTTGCCGGGCAGCGAGGGGTCGGTCAGCGCTTCGAGTTTGAAGCCGGCGATGCCCGTGAGTTTCGTGCGCATCGTGACGGTGTAGGTGTCGCGTTCGGGCACGGCGTCGTTCTCCTGCAACAGGAGCACCGAGCCGTCTTCGAGCAGCTTGTGGTCCGAGCCGCCGAGCGAATCGAAATCGGCAACCTCCAGCACGTGCGCCTGGGCGGCATGGCGCAAGCCGGCGAGCGTTTTCTTCTCCCACGGCGGCTGCGCGGTGAGAAGCTGCTGGCGGCGCGCGGCGATCTGCTGGTCGAGGTCGGCGAGGCGCTGCTGGATTTGGGCGCGCGCGCGGTCGTTCGCCGGATCGGGCACCGTCAGGTAAGGGCCGGTGAATTTGAGCGTGGCCATCGCCTTGGGGCTGGCGAAATCGGTCTCCTTCTCGGTGTTGTTGAAGAAAGCGAAAAACCGGTAGTAGTCCCTTTGGGTGAACGGATCGAATTTGTGATCGTGGCACTGCGTGCATTCGAGCGTGGAGCCGAGCCACACGGCGGCGGTGGTGTTGACGCGGTCGAAGACCTGGTTGACGCGGTTCTCCTCCTGGTCGGTGCCAGCCTCGACGTTGCAAGGCGCGCAGCGGTGGAAGCCGGTGGCGATAATGGGGTCTGGGTTCTGGGATTTCGGGTTTTGGGGAAGCAAATCTCCGGCGATTTGCCAGACGGTGAATTGATCGAAGGGCATGTCGGCGTTGAAGGCGCGGATGACCCAGTCGCGATACGGCCAGATCTCGCGCAAGTCATCGCGTTGAAAGCCGTGCGAGTCGGCGTAACGCGCCAGGTCCAGCCACGGGCGCGCCCAACGCTCGCCGTATTGCGGCGAGGCCAGCAGGCGGTCCACCACCTTTTCGTAGGCCTGGGGCCTGGGGTCGTTCACGAATTCACTGACCTGCGCGGGGGTGGGCGGCAGACCGATCAGGTCCAGCGAGACGCGACGCAGCAGCCGGGCGCGGTCGGCTTCGGGAGAAGGCTGTAGTCCTTCCTGTTCGAGCCGCGCCAGAGTGTGGAAGTCCAATTCGTTTTTTGGCCACGCGTCGTTTTTCACCGCGGGTCGGGCGGGTCGGACCGGTTTGACATAAGACCAATGTCTGGCGCCCAGCACGCCCGCCGGCCACGACGCGCCCTGATCAATCCAGGTTTTGATCAAATCTGCCTGTGCGCGGGTCAGCGGTTCGCCGCGATTGGGCATGATGTCCTCATGGTCTTTGGGCAGCGTGATGCGCCGGTAGAGTTCGCTTTCCGTGGCCTTGCCGGGCGTGACGACAGCGCCATTGCTCCCGCCTTTGAGCGCGCTTTCGCGCGAGTCCAGCCGCAGCTTGCCTTTCTGTTTCTCCGGGCCGTGGCATTCGAGGCACGACCGCTGCAAGATGGGAAAAACCTCGCGGGCGAAGTCAATCGGCGCGGTGGCGATTGCGTTCGCGGCAAAGAGCAAGGCCGCGAGCGGGACAGCTCGCGCGAGAATCTGCTTTGGCACCATTTTCAAAACTCTCAAAGGTTCAGGTCGCATTCTATCAACCGGCCGGGCGCAGGCAACGGCATTACACACGGAATACATCATTGCCGACGCCGCCAGCGCGTGGTCAATTCATCCCAGCTTGGGCCGGCGTCCGCGGGCAAACCTGCCAGCCGCGGCGAACGTTCCACCACGGCGGCGAACATGTCCGCGACCGCTTCGCCCATTTGCCAGAGCGTGTGGCGGAAGTTCGCCTTCTCTGCCAGGTCGAGCATCTGGGCGTAATTCAATCCGACGGTCTTGCGGATCGTCTCGTTGCATTCCCAGCGGCCTTCGGCAATCCGTGAGAGTTCAAGGTCTTTCAGGACGTCGCGGCTGTGTGGGCCAACGTAACGGCGGTTTTCGACCAGCACAGCGCGGAGCAACTCGTCGTGTTCCGGCGCCCAGGCGTTGGAGAAGCTCCGCCCCAACCGGCCGCGCGGCGAAGCGACGCGCATGTAGTGGAACTGCACCGGCTCCACCGGCGTCGCGGCGAGATCGGCCAACAGCGCGGGCCAGTCGATCTGAAGCTCCTTGTGACCGACTTCGTGAAACGTGACGAGGTCTTGAATTGGACGGTTGCGTGGCGTGTATTTGCCGTCGAGCAAATTCAGTTCGAGGCCCGGTTGAACGGACTTGATCAGGCTGTCACTCACGACGTGAACGAGCCAGCCAAGCACATACGCCAGCGGCCGTTCGCCCGGACCGAAGAAATCGAAAACATCCTCCGTCACGGCGGCGAAGTAATCCGGCAGGTGGTCCCACGGGACCGTGTGTTCGCGTTCGGCCTTGCTCCAGCCGAATGCCAGGTGCGCGCGGCCGTAAAACAACTCGTGAATTTCGCGTGGCGCGTATTCGCGGTCCTTGAACTTCAGCTTCCACGGACGCACCGCGCCGCCCGTGAGGGGACTCTTCTCGATGGGGACCGTGCCGTAGCCAACCTCCCGCCCGGTGTCCACGCAGGTCGCCTCGGGCATCGTCTGAATATCGCTGCCGAGGTAGGCGCCCGCGAGGTAGCTGGCGAAATGCCGCGCGGCGACCGGCATGACCGGCAGCCGGCGCTGCCCCGCGGCCTTGAGGCCGAGGATCGCATACATGGAATGGCCGATGATGCCGCTCACAGTTTTTGGCGCTGATCCGATCGTGGCTCCGCTCCACCACAGAAAGCCTGAAAAACAAGAGTTGGTGCCGTGGACCGCTTCATGCGTGGCAAATTATCAGGTTGAAATCCAACCCTCAATCGCCTGTCATCAAGCCGTAAAAATTCGACCGGGTCATTTCCGGCAAGAATAGGGCGGTGCGGGCCGTGAGACCATGAATAATTCTGTCAAAGTTAATGTAAAATCCTGCGGCGCGGACGGCAGGCCGGACTCCGGCTCCGCCTGCGACGCCAGGCGCCCGCACGAACGAAGAACCGGACGGGCACGCTGACGTCGTCTCGATGGAGTTGAAAACCACGAATGGACACGAATGGACACGAATTCGGAATCAGACAAGAAATTCACTGATGGACACGGATGAAAAACCAATCCGTGCAAATTCGTGAAATCCGTGTCTCAGCATTCGTGTTAATTCGTGTCCATTCGTGGTTGAATTAAATACTTCGGGCAGAATCGTGAACTCCAACGCGCGCGACGTTACCAATCTGAACCCACGATGAACCAGATTGATTTGCAGGGCCGTGCGGCCATTGTCACCGGCGGCGCGCGCGGCATCGGCCTCGCCATCGTGGAACGCCTGCTGGCCTCCGGCGCGCAATGCAGTTTGTGGGACCGCGACAACGCGGCGCTGCAAACCGCCGCGAAAAGTCTGGCGGAGCGCGGCACGGTCCACACGTGCGTGGTGGATTTGGTCCGGGTGGATTCCGTGGACGCGGCGGCCCAGGCGGTGCGGAAACAGTTCGGCAAGATGGACATCCTCGTCAACAACGCGGGCATCGCCGGCGTGACGAAGAAGCTTTGGGAAATGACGCCGGACGAATGGCGCGTGGTCATTGACACGAACCTGAACAGCATGTTCCTCTGTTGCCGCGCAGTCGTGCCGATGATGGTCGAAAAAAGTTACGGGCGCATCGTGAACATCGCATCCATCGCCGGCAAGGAGGGCAATCCGAACGCGTCGCATTACAGCGCGGCCAAGGCGGGCGTCATCGCGCTGACCAAATCGCTGGGCAAGGAACTGGCGCAGACCGGCGTGCTGGTGAACTGCATCACGCCCGCCGTCATTCAAACGGACATCCTCAAGCAAGTCGCCCAACACCATATTGATTACATGCTCTCGAAGATTCCGATGGGCCGCTTCGGCAGAGTGGACGAGGCCGCCGCACTCGTGGCGTGGCTCTGCTCGGAGGATTGCTCGTTCAGCACGGGGGCGGTATTCGACCTCAGCGGCGGGCGGGCAACTTACTGAAGGCACCCAAGCATCGCGGGCTGCCCGCCTCGGTGGTGCCGCTTCGGAGGGGCGAGCTATGCGAGTCCCCATCCCTCCGTTTCGGAAGGACGAGCTACGCGAGTCCCCATTCCTCCCCTTCGGAAGGCCGAGCTATGCGAGGCCCACTATGCTTTCCAAGTCAGGGACTCGTGTAACTCGTCCTTCCAAAACGAGGGGCTACGCCGGGTCGTGCCATTGGAGGACGTTCAACTCGCCTTGATAGGGCCAGTCTTGCCAGCGCGTGACGAGACACGCCTTCACGGGGTTTTCCAGTTCGTAGAGCCATTTCTGACTGTAGCTCTCGCCGCTGCGGAGTTGACGGTCGAAGAAACCCTTCTGCCAGATCGGCTTCTCCTCGATGTGCGGCCAGCCCTTGGTGACGCGCGACTGCCAGAATTCCATCCAACGCTTGAGCGGCGTAGTCGGCACTTGGCGCGGCGCGCAGAAGAAATGCACGTGGTCGGGCATGATGACGTAACGGCCCACGAGCCAGTGGTCAGCCTTGCGCCACGACTCCACGATGAGCGCGTGAATCTCCTGCCGCGCCAGCAACGGTCGGCGTTTCGACACGTTGCAGGAAATGAACTGAATGATGGATTGATTTGGAAACTCCAGCGAAGGCAGGTGCGGAAGACTTTTGCGGCCCGGATCTTGGGGCGGTTCGTTCATGCGTGCGGCAACATCATCGTTCGGAAGGACGAGCTGCGCGAGTCCCACTTCAAGCTGAACCAATGCAAAACGTCCCGGATTCTGATCTACAACGATTTTTCTTTCGTGGGACTCGCGTAGCTCGTCCTTCCGAAACTCACGACAGAATTTTCTCCACCACATTCCCCGCGACATCGGTGAGCCGGAAATTCCGGCCGTTGAAAAGGTAGGTCAACTTTTCGTGCTCAATGCCTAACAGGTGCAGCACGGTGGCGTGGAGATCGTTGATGCTCACCTTGTCCACCACGCCTTTGTGGCCCAGTTCGTCGGTCTCGCCATGATGCACGCCGCCTTTGACGCCGCCGCCGGCCAGCCAGGTCGTGAAGGCGTGCGGGTTGTGATCGCGCCCCGGCTTCTTGCCGGTTTGCGAAACCGGCAGGCGGCCAAATTCGCCGCAGCAGAGCACGAGGGTTTCGTCGAGCAGTCCGCGCGCTTTCAGATCCGTGAGCAATCCGGCGATGGGCAGGTCCGTTTCGCCCGCGAACTGGCGGTGGTTGCCCTCGATGTCCACGTGGCCATCCCAACTCCGCTCGTTCTCCATGCCGCCGCTGTAAATCTGGATGAAACGCACGCCGCGCTCGACGAGGCGCCGGGCCATGAGGCATTGCCTGCCGAAATGTTTGCACTTGTCGTTGTCCAGGCCGTAGAGGCGCTGGATGGATTCCGGTTCGCGCGTCACGTCGAGCGCTTCGGGCGCGGCCATCTGCATGCGGTAGGCGAGTTCGAAGCTCTCGATGCGCGCACTCAGTTCGGCTTCGCCGGGCGCCTGTTCCTGGTAATGGCGGTTGAGCTTTTTGAGCAGGTCGAGTTGCGCGCGCTGCTGGGCGTCGGTCCTCTGCTCGTCGCGCACGAGGTTGTTGATGGGCGCGCCCTGGATGTTGAGCGCGGTGCCCTGGAAAACGCCGGGCAGAAAGCCGGCGCCCCAGTTTTGCGCGTGGCCCTTGGGCACGCCGCGGCCCAGCGTGTCATACATGACGACGAACGCGGGCAGGTTCTGGTTTTCGGAGCCGAGGCCGTAGGTGACCCACGAGCCGACGCAGGGGAAGCCCATGCGGCTGAAGCCGGTGTTCATCTGGAAAAGCGCGGGCGAATGGTTGTTCGTCTCGGTGAAACACGAATGGATGAACGCCAGTTCGTCCACGTGCTTCACGAGGTTGGGAAAAATCTCGGAGGCCCAAGTGCCGGACTGGCCGTATTGCGCGAACTGAAACGGCGACTTGAGCAGCGGCCCGACCTGCGCCGTAAAAAAGCCGGTGTTTTTGTCAAAGCCTTCGAGTTCCTGGCCGTCGCGCTTCTGGAGTTCCGGCTTGTAGTCCCAAGTATCCACGTGGCTTTGGCCGCCGTTCATGAACAGCCAGATGATGGATTTGGCCTTGGCCGGGAAATGCGCGGGGCGCGGCGCCATGGGGTTGGAACCGGCAGCCAATGGCTCCGCGGCGAGCAAACCGGATTCATGCAACAACGCGGCCAGGCCGAGCAAACCCGCGCCAGAGCCGGTGCAGCGGAGGAAATCGCGGCGCGTGTAAATCGTCGGATGGGGCGAGGCGATGAAGTGCGTTAGCGTACTCATGGCGTCAACTGGCAGGGAAGCGTTGCTGAGATTGTCTCAAAACCTTCGGAGGGGCGAGCTATGCGAGTCCCTCGACGATGAAAATGGGTGAAAAAGTGGGACTCGCGTAGCTCGTCCCTCCGAGAACAAGGAGTTTTGAGACAGACTCTGCTGCGCGTCCCTACCGGGGAATTGGATTGTCGGGCATTCATTCCACGTAAACAAACTCGTTCAGACAAAAAACCGTCTGGCAGAAATCTTCCAGCGCCAGATCGAGAGCGTTCTCTTTCTCATAGCTCGCGCGCTGCTGCCCGATGAACGCCACGGAATCTTTCAGTTCGGTTTTCAACGGCGGACGGCCCAACGCCAATTCATACGCCTGGCTCACCGCGTCGTTCAGTGATTTTTCCGCTTTCAGCCGCAAACGTTTCGCGCAGTCTGCCGCCGCGGCCCGCACCTGCGGGTTGTTCATCAAGAGCAACGCCTGCGGCGCGACGGTGGTGTTCACCCGGCGGCCGAGGCCTTGCAGACTGTCGGGCGCGTCAAACTGCACCATCGTGGGGATGAGCTTGCTGCGCTTGATTGTGAAGTAAATGCTGCGCCGCTGCATCTGCTCGTCGAGCGAACCGGGGCCGAACATCGTCAGGTCGAGCCGCCCACTGACGGCAAGGATGGCGTCGCGGATGATTTCTCCTTCGAGCCGCTGGCGCGAACGGTGCCAGAGCAACGTGTTTTCCGGATCAATCTTCATCCGCGTGTCGTCGGTTTGCGTGCCTTGCATATAGACCGCGCTCATCATGATGGCCTTATGCAACGGCTTGAGGTGCCAGCCGTTCCGGATGAGTTCGGCGGCGAGCCATTCGAGCAACTCCGGGTGCGAAGGCCGCACTCCCTGGCTGCCGAAGTCGCTGGGCGTGGCGACGAGCCCCTGCCCGAAATGGTGCTGCCAAAGCCGGTTGACCATCACGCGCGCCAGCAAAGCGCCGGCGCCGCCGTCCGCGTCGGTGATCCAGTTGGCGAAGGCGGTGCGCCGAAGCGGCGTGCGGGCGTTTCCATCCTGGCGGGACGGCTCGACTTGCCAGCGCTTTTCCTGCTCCGGCGCGCGCATGAGCACTTGCAGGAACGACGGCGTCGCTTCGGATTGTTTTTGCGCGGGGTCGCCGCGTTTGAGCAGGTAGGTTTTCTCGTAAAAATCCGGCCCCTGTGTATGCAGGCGGAGTGCGGGCAGGTTTTCGCTGCAAACCTGCGCCTTCACGAGTTGCGGGCGCGGTTCGGCTTTCGCGTGGGCGATGACGGCGGCGTTCAGATTGCGCCAGTCGGGATCAATCGTGCGATAGAGCTTGAGCAGGGCGTCGCGCTCTGCTTTGGGGAGCGCCTGCGAATTGGCCGTTTCAACTTCCGCTGAGGAGGAGGTGCCCGGCGAGGCGCCGGAAACGGCGGGCCGGACACCCGTGCTCTCCAGCTTCACAAACGCCTCCTGCGCTTTTTCAAAATCTTTCAAGGCGACTGGCGGGGCGTCGAGCGACGCGCCGGGGTTCCGGCTCACGGAAACGCGCACGCGGCCCAGCACGTTACGGTCGAAGTCGGCGGGGAATTTGAGCGTGAACGAAAACTCCGCGCCGCCCGCGAAGGTCGCCGGTTTTTCCAACTCGAAGACCGCCGCGTGGTCGCGTCCTTTTTGTCCGCCGTCAGTCCACGGCAACGGCGCGTTCGTGGAGTCCTTGTCTGTCGTCGCGCGGCGCCGGGCAAACTTCAGTGTGACCGCGTTGGTGTCGCCCTGGAGTGGCGTGGCGGTGACTTTGAAATCGGCAAGCTTGAACCCGCCGTCCTTCGCCCAGCCGGGGCCGCGGTCGGGCAGCGATTTGTCCGCGAGCGCTTCGAGGCGGATCGCCGCGATGTTCGAGACTGTCGTTTTCGCGGTGAAGGACATCGTGTCGGGCGCGCCCGCGATGATGGCGACGAGGCGCGAGCCGTCCGGTTCGGCGGTGGTTGTGTTTTTGCCGTAGTAACCGCCGCTGACCTTGAAGCCGGCGAGGTCGAGCCAGAGCCATTCCGGTTGCGGCAACCGGGGATTTGTCTTCAGCCAGGCATCAAGACGCGGGGGGAGTTTCTCATTCTCGAATTTTTGCCGCGCCGCCACGAGCGGCTGGTGCGCGCGTTCCCACGCGGCAAGCGCGGCCCGGCTTTGCGCGGGGTTCAGGTCCACGTCGTATTCGCTGCGCACCGTGGTGGTGAAGGTCGAGAGGAGCCGGTAATAATCCTGCGTCGGGATGGGGTCGAACTTGTGGTCGTGGCAGCGCGCGCAACCGAGCGTGAGGCCGAGCAGCGCCGTGCCGATGGTGCTGATCTGGTCGTCGAGTTCGTCGTAACGCTCCTTCTCGGCCTGGTTGACGGTGATCTGCGTTGCGTGCGTGCCGGCGCCGAGGAATCCCGTGGCGAACCACGCCTGCGGGTTGTCCGGCTCCAGCTCGTCGCCGGCGATCTGCCACTTCACAAACTGGTCGTAGGGCAGGTCGTTGTTCAACGCGCGGATGACGAAGTCGCGGTAGTGATACGCGAAGGGCCGGTCGTAGTCCTGTTCGTAGCCGTGGCTTTCGCCGAAGCGCGCGAGGTCGAGCCAGTGCCGGCCCCAGCGTTCGCCGTAGTGCGGGCTGGCGAGGAGGCGGTCAATCAACTTTTCGTAGGCGTCAGGTGATTTGTCGTTGAGAAAGTCGTTGATCTCCTGGGGCGTGGGCGGCAGGCCGATCAAATCGAAGTAAGCGCGGCGAATCAGCTTCCGTTTGTCCACGGGTGGGTTCGGTTTCAAGCCTTTCGCGTTGAGTTTTTCCAAGATGAACTGGTCTATGGGGGAGCGCGCCCACTTTGAACTTCGGCCTTGAGGTGGCCCGCCACCCGGACCGCCTGAAGGCAGAACTCCGAACTGGAGCGGCTGGAAAGACCAGAACTCCCGGTCCCGCTCGGTCACGACGCTGCGGTCGTTGGTTTGCCGGGCGTTGGCGACGGACGGCGGGCCGCCCGGCGCGCCGGCGAAGGCGAAGCCCGCGCCCCAAAGCAGGAGGCTGAGGCCCAGGCAGCGTTGCCATTGAACGGACATAAATTCAAACACCGCGTCGCGGGTCTCGCTGTCCCGCCCCGTCATTGGATGTTCAGCGGCTGAAATAATTCGTTCCGCCGATTCGTCCATCCAAACGTGGATAAGCGTTGCGCCCATGGTAAGCGGCGCCCCGGCGGCTGGCCATAAACAAATGTGCTTCGCGCCATGTCATAGCCTCTCATGCGAACCGCGCCCAAACAGACGAAGATCCTGATCTCGCTGTTCCACCCGCCGGACCAAAGGGGTCAGTTCCTAGCTTGTACACCTTCCAGTGTCTCTTTCGGTCTGTCGTCGTTCATCCAGCCGGTTTTCATGTGTTCCGGGCGCCAGGACAGCGACGCGCGAAAATTGTTACAAAACTAGGAACCGACCCCTTTGCGGTAGCACAGGAACAATTCATCGCCGGCGCGCCGCCACGATTTCAATTCGAGCCGCGCGGCCCCGGCCAGGCGCGGCACGCCGGCGCCGTCCGCAATCGTGGGCGCGGCGCGGCCCCCGAAGATTTTCGGGCAAAGCGTGAGATGCAATTCGTCCACCAGACCGGCGGCGAAGAGAGCGCCGTTCAATTCCCCGCCGCCTTCGCAAAGCAGGCGTTTGATCTTCCACTTTTGGCGGAGCCAGCGCAGCGCGGCGGGCCAGTTGATTTGCTCCCGGCCGCAAATCTTGACCGCGTCGGCCAACGCGCGGAGCCGGGCCAGTCTCTTTTTCCCGGCGCGGCGGGTGGTGAGAATGAGGATGGGCGAGAACCGGCGTTGAAAAATTTTCGCGCGCGGGTCGAGGCTGCCGGAGCCGCTGACGATGATCCGCAGATTATATTCCGCCAGGCCGCGTGCGCGCCGCCTCCGGCGGTAGCGCGCCGGTCCCGGTCCCAGGTTGATGGGGTTGGTGTCCACCGTGCGCGCGCCGGCCATCACGGCATCGGCGGTGGCGCGCAGCTTCAGCAAATGATGGCGGTCGCGCCGGCTGCCGAACGAGGAGATGGCGCGGTTGGCGGTGGCGATTTTGCCGTCGGCCGTCATCGCCATGTTGATCAAGACGAAGGGAAGTTTTAAGTTTTTAGTTTTAAGTTTTGAGTTCAAAGGAGGCTGACGCCCGCCGCAGTTTTCATTAAAAAACTAAAAACTCAAAACTTAATGAACCAGCATCGCATCGCCGTAGCTGAAAAAGCGGTAGCGTTCGCGCACGGCCTCGGCGTAGGCGGCCAGGATCAGGTCGCGCCCGCGGATTTCACGCGGCGCGGCAAAGGCGCTGACCAGCATGAGCAGCGTGGATTGCGGCAGATGAAAGTTGGTCAGCAAAGCATCCACGATTTTAAAATCAAACGGCGGACAAATGAAAATCCGGGTGCGGCCCGCGGTCTCGACCAATTGGCCCTCGTGCTGCGCCGCGCCGCTTTCCAGCACCCGCGCGGTCGTGGTGCCCACCGCGATCACCCGCCGGCGGTCGCGCCGGGCGTCGTTGACGGCGCGGGCGGTATCGGCGCCCAGATCGAATCGTTCCTCGTGCATGACGTGCTCCGAAAGGGTGTCCACTTTCACCGGCGCAAACGTGCCGTAGCCGACGTGCAAGGTCAGAAAACTCACGAGCACACCGCGCCGGCGGATTTCCGCGAGCAACGCCTCCGTGAAATGCAACCCGGCGGTCGGCGCCGCCACCGACCCGGCGGGCCGGGCAAAGACCGTCTGGTAACGCCCGGCATCCGCCGACAAGTCGGCTTGGGCCAGGCGTTCGATGTAAGGGGGCAGGGGGACTTCACCCATTTGATCGAGCACGGCGCGCAGGTCGGCCACGCCGGCGAAATGTAGGCGGCAGTGGCCTTCGGCGTTTTTTTCCTGGACGATGGCGGTGACGGCGGAGGGCCGGCCGTGGCGGTCGGAGAAAATGAGTTTCGTGCCCGACCGCACCCGTTTGCCGGGGCGGAGCATCACCCACCAATCATTGGGGCCATTTTCTTCCAGCAGGAGCGCCTCGATTTCGCCGGCGGTGAGCGATTTGAGGCCGCGCAGCCGGGCGGGGATCACCCGGGAATCGTTGAGCACCAGAACGTCGCCCGCCCGCAACAGGTCCGGCAGGTCGTGGAACCGGCGGTGCGCGAGCGCGCCGCTGCGGCGTTCCAGCACCAGCAACCGGGACTGGTCCCGTTCACCCGCAGGCGTCTGGGCGATCAATTCGGCGGGCAGGGGATAATCAAAATCCGCGGTGCGCACGGGAAAAGGTGTAACGGTTCAACGCGGTGGCGGCAACCTCCGATGTCGCCGGGTCCCCACTCCGGGCGGTCATGGGTTTGCCCGGCTTCCTTCTTGACTTTAGGATTGTTTGACGGCCCAATGCTTGTCCATAATTCAGGCGGCAAACTCCTGCTGATTGAATGGCAACAATCAGCAGGCAGAGACGCGGCAGCCCATTTTTTTATGGCTGACCCAAGAGGGTTTTGCGGCATCATGAACCGGGATTCATTCATCTTCGCGGTTGCACTGGGTCTGTCAGCGGGCATGGCGCCTAACGCTTTTGGGTTCCAGGAGCCTTCCCGGCCCCAACTGCCCAACTTCGACAAACGCCCGCGCCAGGCGGCCCCGCTGCCGGGCGAAAAACAGGCGGCCACCACGCAACTGGCGGCGCGCGTTCCCGGCCTGGCCGTCCATTTCGACGAAGTGCTCGGCACACCCGCGCTGATTTCCTCGCCGCGCGGATTTTTGACCGGCCCGCAAGGGATGGGCAAAGCGGTCTCCGCCAGCGCCGCTCAAGCCTTTCCCGCCGACGACCCGCACGGGCCGGTGAAGGCGTTCCTCAACGAGCACGCAGCCCTCTTCGGCCACGGCGCGGAGGCGCTGGCGGTGGCGCGGGTGAAGCGGGAGTTTGTGGGCGCGCACAACGGACTGCGCACCGTCGTGTGGGAACAACACGTGGACGGCATCGCGGTTTTTGAAGCGCTGCTGATCGGGCACATCACGAAGGACGGCGAGTTGGTCAATCTCTCCAGCCATTTTTTGCCGGACGCCGTCCAGGCGGCGAACGCGGGCCACCCCAATCGGGCGGCGTTGCAGGCGGCGCCGACGATTTCGGCGCAGCAGGCGATCGCGAACACGGCGGAGAATCTCGGAGAAGTTTTGTCGGTCCAGGAAATTTCGCCCGCGAATGGCGACAATGCCGTCGGGGCGGAAAAACAGCAGCGTTTCCGTTCGCCGCGGCTGGCCGGTGAGACGGAGGTGAAACTGGTCTGGCTGCCGCTGGACCGCTCGACGCTGCGGCTGTGTTGGGAAGTGATCCTGACGAGCCAGGCGCGCGGCGAAATGTTTCGCGTGCTGATTGACGCGCAAAGCGGCGCGGCGCGGCTGCGGCATTCTTTGACGAGCTATATCAGTGATGCGTCGTACCGGGTTTATACCAGCGACAGTCCTTCGCCTTTTTCGCCGGGGCATCCGACGCCGCTGACGAACCAGCCGCCACTGGTGTCGCGCGTGCTGGTTGTCACGAACGCGTTCAACACGAATGCCTCGCCCGAGGGCTGGATAGACGATGGCGTCAACGAGACGCGCGGCAACAATGTGGACGCGCACACCGACCATGACTTCAACAACCTGCCCGACCTGCCGCGGCCGCAAGGCTCGCCCTTCCGGGTGTTTGATTTTTCGTTGGACCTGGCGCAGACGCCGATCGCGTATTCGGACGCCGCAGTCGTTCAGCTTTTTTATCTTTGCAATTGGTACCACGATAAACTTTACGAACTCGGCTTCACCGAGGCGGCGGGCAATTTCCAAAACAACAATTTTGGCCGGGGCGGCCTGGGCAACGACGCCGTGCAGGCCGACGCCCAGGACTTCAGCGGCTTCAACAACGCCAATTTCGCGACGCCGCCCGACGGATCGCCGGGCCGGATGCAGATGTATCTGTTCAATGGTTCGGACCCCGACCGCGATGGGGACCTGGACGCGGAGATTGTGTTCCATGAGCACACGCACGGCTTGAGCAACCGGCGCGTGGGCGGGGGCGTGGGCATCAGCGCGTTGCAATCCCAGGGGATGGGCGAAGGGTGGTCGGATTTTTATGCGCTCGGCCTCCTGTCCGAGCCGGGCGATGATCCTGGCGGCAACTTCGCGGCGGGCGGCTACGCCACGTTTCAACTCAACGGACTTATCGAAAATTATTATTATGGCATCCGCCGCTATCCCTACACGACGAACCTCGCCAAAAATCCGCTGACGTTCAAGGACATTGATCCGACGCAGGCCGATCCGCACACGGGCATCCCACGCAGCCCGATCTTCGGCGGCGGCAACCCGGCCGAAGTCCACAACCAGGGCGAAGTCTGGTGCGCCACGTTGTGGGAGGCGCGGGCCAACCTGGTCAACAAATGGGGCTTCGCTGTGGGCAATCAACTGATGCTGCAATTGGTCACCGATGGCATGAATCTTTCCCCGGCCAATCCGAATTTTTTGCAGGCCCGCGACGCGATCATCCAAGCCGACCAGGTCCTGACCGGCGGCGCCAATTTCACCAATCTCTGGCAGGCGTTCGCCAAGCGCGGCATGGGGTTTGGCGCCATGTCGCCCAGCAGCAGCACGACCACCGGCGTGGTGGAGTCGTACGACCTGTCGGATGATCTGCTGATCACGCCCAGCATCGGCCTGACCTCCGGCGGGCCGGTGGGCGGGCCGTTCAATCCCGGCCTGAAGAATTACGCGCTCACCAACATCGGGACCAACACCATCACCTGGACGGTTGGCGCGAGCACGAACTGGTTGAGCCTTTCATCTGCCGGCGGCAGTCTCGCGCCAGGCGGGGCGGCCACCAATGTCATGGTTTCGTTGAACGCGGCGGCGTTGGGCCTGCCGATGGGGATTTTCACCAACGTCGTCGCTTTCACCAATGTGACCAGCGGCCGCGTGCAGACACGCGCGTTCCTGCTGGCGGTCGCGCAGCCGGACCCTTTCACCGAGCTTTTCGACGCGGGCGAAAATGACGTGGACTTCCAGACGCTCCGTTTCACGCCGGACGGGTCGGTGAGTTTTTACACGGTGTGCCGGACGATCGCGACGAATTTCCCGACCGACCCGGCGGGCGGAACGGCGGTGACGCTGACCGATGATTCAAACATCCGGATAACCCTGGCCGGCGGCCAGCCGGTTTCTTTGTATGGGACCAATTACACGTCGTTCTTCATCGGGAGCAACGGCTACTTGACCTTCGGCACGGGCGACAACCAGTATTTCGAGTCGCTGGTCAATCATTTTAACCGGGCGCGCCTTTCCGGGCTGTTCGTTGATTTGGATCCGGGCAAAGGGGGTTTCATTTCCTGGAAGGAACTCGACAACCGCGTGGTGGTGACCTGGCTGGATGTGCCCGAGTTCTCTTTCTCCCCACCATCACCTTACACGAACAGTCTTCAGATCGAATTGTTTTACGACGGCACAATCCAGATGACGCATTTGCGGATTGGTTCGACGCACGGATTGATCGGCCTGTCGCACAGCGGCGGCGTCCCGCCCGCGTTCATCGAAAGCGATATGACCGCCTACGACATTTGCGAAACCAACGTGCTCCTCCATTTCGATTTCAGCCCGATCAGTGCCACGCAATATCTACACATGCCTTTTGCGTTGACCCTCACGGCGAAGGACGCGGGCAACGACGTCCGCTCCAATTTCACGAACAACATCAAACTGCTGGGCGTGAAAAGTCTGGGCACCAACGGGCCGGTGAAACTGCACACGTTCGATCTGTACACCGACTCGTACATCGTGTATCCAAACGCAATCGCGGCCATCTCGGATCATTTCACCAATTACATCGCGACGACGACGACGACGACCAACCCTGTCGAGCTCAGAGCCGAGCTGGCCGACAAGAATGTTTTCCTGATTCTCGACGAGCAATTCGCGCCGGCCGGATTCCTGGAGGCGATGGGGACCGCGTGGACGAACGTGCTCAAGGAGTTTGTCAGCCGCGGCGGGGTGGTCGTCGTGTGCTCGCTCTCGCAGGACGATCATCGGGTATTGCAAAACAGCGGCTTGATGGCGTTGAGCAAGGGCAATCCGCTCGGCGGCCCGACGCTGGCCAAGGCGATGGACCACGTGTTGACCGAAGGGGTCGCCTTTCCGTTTACCGCCGTGGGCGCCGCGCCGTACACCCTCACCAACGGCACGACGGTCGTCCAGGTCCAAGGCAGCGGCGGCGCCGTCGTCGGGTTCCGCAACTACGGCCTGGGCCACGCCGTCATCATCGGCAGCGACTACTACGACCGCGTCCCCGCACTGGACCGCATCCTCGCCAACACCGTGCAGTGGGCGCAGTTTTCCGCCTACGCGCCGATCAACATCACGCCCGTTTTTTCCGGCGCTTTTGTCAACGGCGTCTGGACCGGCACGCTCACGGTGTTGGAGACGGTCACGAACATGTTCGTGGTCGCTTTCGACGAGGCCGGCGACAGCGGCGTGGGCGGTCTCTTCAGCGTGCGGTTTAACGCGCCGCCGCTGGCCAGCAACCTGACGTTCATCGTCAACGCCGACGCCGCCACCAATTTGCAATTGTACGGCAGCGATGCCGATGCCGCCGCGCTCACGTTCGGCATCAGCGGCGTGCCCACCAACGGTTTGCTGACGAGCCTGGTTTCCAGCAACGGCTTGTTCACGTACGTCCCCGCCCACGCTTACACCGGTCCGGACCATTTCAACTACACCGTCAGAGACGGCATCACCAACAGTCCGCCCGCCCTGGTCAGCCTGACCGTGGTGGGTCTGGCTGATGCCGACGGCGACGGGATTCCCGACGTGTGGAAAATCGCGCACGGGCTGATTCCCGCGTTCGGCGGCGCCGGTGATGATCCGGATAACGATGGTCTGACCAACCTCCAGGAATACCTGGCCAACACCGACCCACAGAACGCCGCTTCGGGTCCGTTGAACCTCACCGTCACCAAAAACGCCAGCGGCTCTTACGTGCTTACCTGGAAATCCACAGGCGGCACGCGCTATCGGGTTCAATATTCGGATGGCACCAGTCAGGGGAATTTCAACGGCGCGTTCACCGACATTGTCCAACCGATCGCCAACGAAATGGATCCCGCCGCCATCGGCTCTTCCTCGACGATGACGTTCACGGACGATTTCACTCATACGGGCGGCGCGCCCCCGCAAGGAAAAAGATATTACCGCGTCCGGGTGATCCACTAAGCCGCGCGGGTTTGCCGAATCTGTTCTTCGGAGGGACGAGCTACGCGAGTCCCCAAGCTCCTCCCCCGTTGCAGGAAAACCGGGGACTCGCGTAGCTCGTCCCTCCGGTAAAACGCCTTTCCGCTTTGGGCAAGAAGGCGCAGAACAGCGTGCCCTGCCGCACCGAAAACGGGTTTTCGTAATCGTCTGAACTTTTCCGATTTTTTTGATGAGATAACTGTTGACGAGCGTGGGGAAAAATGTCACAAAGTGGGGCGTTGTGGGTTGAAAAGGGTCAAAACCTTGCAAACCCTGACTGTGCATGGCATCCGAAAATGATAACGAAGTCATCCGTTACAACGGCGTTTTTCCCCACGGCGTGGATGAAAAGCGACGTCTTCAGATTCCCGCCAAGTGGCGGCCGCGCAAGCGGAGTGTGGAGTTCACCTTGATCGTGTGGCCCAAGCACCTGGCGGGGGTCTGCCTGCGCGCGCTGCCGCCGAAGGAAATGGAAGAGTTGATGAAGGAAATTGACGCCAGCAACGATTCGGACAAGGGACTTTTGAAAAGATTCATCGGCAGCAAGTCGGTCCAGGTCGCCCTCGACAAGGCGGGGCGGATTTGTTTGCCCGAAGACATGGCCCGCGCGGCGGGCATCCAGGATGAAGCGAAACTGGTCGGGTTGCTCGACCGGTTCGAGATTTGGAATCCGCGCCGGTACGAAGCCGTGGAAGCGGCGGACGCGGGGCGCGCCATGACAGCGTTCGATCGCATGGAATAATTCGCATGGAATCATTATGAGCCTGATCAAACTCCTGAGCGCCGGTCAGAGTCTTACCAACCCGAAGCGCAAACCCAGTCATTACAAACTCAGCGGCATCAAAACGATGCCCAAATTCGGTTCGGGAAAAACTTTTTCCGCAGCCCCGGCCGGGGCGCCCGCGCCGCATAAAATTTTTCTGTCCGCTGACGGCCCGGCGTCGATCAAAACGAGCGAGCCGCCGCCAGCGGCGCCGCCGCGTGAGAAAAAAAACGCCGTGTGGTTGCTGCCGGTGGCCTGGCCGGCCACGGCGGCCGGGGAAAAAATAGGGTTGTCCATCGTGAACGTGGTGACGAAAGAACTGGCTTCGCTGCGCAAGCACAATCCATTCACCTCCCGTTCCCGCGCGCGCCAGGGCGCCCGGTCCGTTCCGGCCGGGGAGTCGCTCGACACGGTGAAGGTGGTGCGTAATGATCTGCACGATGCCGATTGTGAGATTGTGCCCGGCCGGCCGGCTCATCCGATTCCCGAACTGGTCAATTGGACGTGGCAGCGGGTGGCCAGCCGGTTCGGCAACCCGGCGCGGCCGGATTTTTGAACTCAGGCGATGATGGGCAGTGACCGATTTTTACCACAGCCCGGTGATGGTGGCCGAGGTGATGAGCGCGCTTGGGCCGCGGCCCGGCGGGCGTTACGCCGACGGAACGGTCGGTGGAGCTGGACACGCTGCGGCCATTTTGAGAGCCAGTTCACCGGGTGGATGGCTGTATGGATGCGATCGCGATGGCGCCGCTGTTGAAGCGGCCCGCCAGCGGCTGGCGGAAATCGCCGGCCGGTTCGAACTGCGGCAGGACAATTTTGACGGGCTGGCCGACTGGGTGCCGGAGGCGAGTTGCGACGGCGTGCTGCTGGATGTGGGCGTGAGTTCGCCGCAGTTGGACCGGGCCGAACGCGGCTTCAGTTTCCAGCAGGACGGGCCGCTGGACATGCGGATGGACCCGCGCCAGCCGCTGACGGCGGCGCAAGTGGTCAATGAGTCGAGCGCCACGGAACTGGCGAAGATGTTTTGGGAATTGGGCGGCGAACGCCGGTCCAGACCTTTGGCGCGCGCCATCGAGCAGCAGCGCCGGCTCGGCCGGTTGGAATCAACCCGCCAGCTGGCCGGGTTGATCGAGCGCGTCGCGCCGCGGCAGGGCAGCGCGACGCACCCGGCCACGCGCGTTTTTCAGGCGCTGCGCCTGATGGTGAACGACGAACTCGGCTCGCTGCAGCGCGGCCTGGCGGCGGCGTGGAAGATTTTGAAGCCCGGCGGGCGCCTGGCGGTGATCACGTTCCACTCTTTGGAACACCGCGTGGTGAAGGAATTCGGCCGCAACCGCGCGCGCGACTACCGCGTGCCGGGAGCCGTGGACGTGCCGGAGTTGCGGCAGCCGCGCGTGGTGGATTTGAAGTGGATCGGGCGCAAGGCGATCCGGCCGGCGGCGGCCGAAGTGCAGGTCAACCCGCGGGCGCGCAGCGCACAGTTGCGGGTGTTTGAAAAGATTTAACATGACAAAAAACCGGCGCAGCCAGTCGGCGGCGGTCCGTTTCGGGCCGGCGCTCAAAGCGCTCCTGCTCTGCGCGCTGCTGGGAGGGTCGGGCATCGGCTACGTCTGGCAAAAAAACCAGATTCATGAGCTGGGTCTGCAGATCAAGAAGAACGAACTCCAGCTCGAAGAACTCAAACGTCAGAACAAGCTGGGCGCCGACCAGCTGGCCTGGCTCCGCTCCCCGCGCGTGCTGGACGCCCGTGTGAAGGAATTGAACCTGGGCCTGGGTCAGCCGCAGCCGCAACAGATTTTGCGCCTGGTGGAAGCGCCGTCACCCGCACCGCCCGCGCCGCCCAATACCGCCGGGCGCCAGTTGGCCGCGCGGCTGGCCGGCGAAAAACAATTTCCCTAAGCCGTAGTCGAAAACTATTGAGTGCTGTCGCCCGCGCGCGGGTCCTTCAGAGAAACCGGACCACGCGGGGGGACCGTGATTTTGCCGGACATGACCAAAGTCGTGCAATTGAAAAGGCTGGCGTTGCTGGGCGTGCTCGTGGTCGTCGCCCTGCTTGCTCTGGGCTATCGCCTGGTGGACCTGCAGGTGTTGCGCCACGACTATCTTTCCGAGCAGGCCCAATACAACACCCAGCGCACCTTTCTGCGCGAGCCGCGCCGCGGCGACCTGCGCGACGTGCGCGGCAATCAACTGGCGACCAGTGTCTTTGTCAAAACCGTTTGCGCTGATCCGGTCCTGATCGGCCCGCACCAGGCATCGGTGGCGCGCGCGCTGGCGCCGTTGCTCAGCCTCAACGAGGCCGAGCTGGCCCGCCAGTTGCAACTCCGCGTCCGTGTGGACGAGCGGGGCAGCCTCACCACCAACCGCTATGTCGTCCTCCAGCGCAAAGTGACGGTGGAAAAATGGCAGCAGATCCAGCAGGCCATGAGCGCCCTCGATTTGGGTGTGGTGGAAACCAAACTCGCCAAAACGCAACGCGCCTTTTACCGCAACCTCCGCACCAAGGCGATCTTCGCCGACCCGGTGGACGACCAGTTGCGCGTTTATCCCAACCAGACTCTGGCCGCGCACGTCCTGGGCTACGTTGGCCTGGACGAGCAGGAAATCAACGGCAAGACCCTGCTGGAGACCGCCGGCAAGGACGGCGTGGAGCGGACGTTGAATTCCCTGCTCGCGGGCGTGCGCGGCTGGCGTCAAACCGAGACCGACCGCAATCGCCGCGAGCTGGTCGCCTTCCGCGAACAGAACGTCGAGCCGCGTCCCGGCTTGAACGTCGTGCTCACGCTCGACGCCGGCGTGCAGCACCTCGTCGAATCCGAACTGGCCGAGGCGATGCGCCTGCACACGCCGCTCAGCGCCTCGGCGATCGTCGTGCGCCCGCTCACCGGCGAAATTCTGGCGATGGCGACGCTGCCCAATTTCGATCCCAACCATCCCGGCGCTGCTCCAGCCGACCACCGCCGCAACCGGGTCATCAGCGACCTGGCCGAACCAGGCTCGACGTTCAAGATCGTCGTCGTCTCGGGCGCGTTGCACGATCAAGCGGTCAGTTTGAGTGACCGGTTTAATTGCGAGAACGGCCATTTCGTTTATGCCGGCAAGGTCCTGCGCGACCACGAAGCCTACGGCGTCCTCTCGGTGGAAAACATCATCACCAAGTCCTCCAACATCGGCGCGGCCAAGATCGGCCTCAAGCTCGGCGCGGCGCGGCTCTACCAGCACATCCGCGACTTTGGTTTCGGCGAACGCACCGGCATCCCGCTGCCCGGCGAGATCAACGGCATTGTTCATCCGCTGAAAGATTGGAGCAAGCTTTCCATCTCCCGCATTCCGATGGGGCACGAGGTTGCGGTGACGCCACTGCAAATGATTTTCTCCATGTGCGCCATCGCCAACCAGGGCCGGCTCATGCGCCCGATGCTCATCCACCGGCTGGAAGACGACCAGGGCCGTGTGGTGGCGAAATATTCCCCGCAATTCCATCGCCAGGTCATCAGCCTCTCCGCCGCCCGCCAGATGGTAACCGCTCTGAAAACCGTGGTCGCTCCCGGCGGCACGGCCGAAAAAGGGCGGCTCGACCAGTACGTCGTCGCCGGCAAGACGGGCACCGCCCAAAAGGCCGGGGCGGGCGGCTACCTGCCGGGCAAATACTTTGCGTCATTCATCGGCTTCTTCCCGGCGGACGATCCTCAGTTGTGCATCTCGGTGATGATGGATGAACCGCACCAGGGGGGTTATTACGGCGGCCAGATCGCCGCGCCCATTTTCAAGAAGATTGCCGAACGCGCCGCCAATTATTTGAACATCCGCCCGGAAAGCGCGCCGGGCGGGCCGCTCTTCGCGCCGGTCCAACCGGGCGTGTTGACGGCGGCCAAAACCGATTGAATTTACCGCTGGAACCAATGCAACTGAAAGAACTCATCGCCAGCCTTGAGGTCGCGGGCACCGAGGGCTGGCTGGAACGTGAGGTCGCTGGCCTGACTTATGATTCCCGGCGCGTCACTCCCGGCATGGTCTTTGTGGCCATCCCCGGCGAGCACACCGACGGCCACGACCACATCAGCAGCGCCATTGACCGCGGCGCGACGGCGATCATTTGCGAACGCAACGGCCTGGTTTTCCCACAGGTTGCCCGGATCAAAGTGCCCGACGCCCGCGCCGCGCTGGCCCGCGCCGCGGCCGCCTTCTACCAGCATCCCGCGGCCAAATTGAAGGTCATCGGTGTCACCGGCACCAACGGCAAAACCACCGTCGCCTTCATGATCAAGCAAATCCTCGAAGCCGCCGGCCTCAAGACCGGCCTGCTCGGCACCGTGCGCTACGAAATCGGCGACCGGATGATTCCCGCGCACCGCACCACGCCCGAAGCGCTGGAACTCCAGCAGATGCTCGCGCAAATGGTGCGCGCCGATTGCCAGGCGTGCGTGATGGAGGTCAGTTCGCACGCACTGGACCAGCAGCGCGTTGGCGGCATCCAGTTCGACGTCGCCCTCTTCACCAATCTGACGCAGGACCACCTGGATTATCACCGGACGATGGGTCATTATTTTCAGGCGAAGAAAAAACTGTTCACCCCGCCCTACCTCGAAGGCAAACCCGGCGCCGCGGTGATCAACGTGGACGACGCCTACGGCCGCCGGCTCGCCAGGGAAACCAGCGTCCAGGCCAAACTCAGCTATGGCCTCTCCAAAACCGCCATGCTCCGCGCGACGGACCTCAAGCTGGGCCGCGAGCAGACCCGGTTCAACATCCAGTCGCCGGATCACCGCTTCAACGTCACGCTGCCATTGATTGGCCGCCACAATGTCTACAACGCGCTGGCCGCGACCGGGGCGGCGCTGGTGCTCAAGCTCGATCCCGCGGCGATCCTCGGCGCCCTCAACACCATGCGCCCGGTGCCCGGCCGATTGGAAAGTATTTCGCTGGGCCAGCCGTTCGGCGTCTTTGTTGATTACGCGCACACCGACGACGCGCTGCGCAACGTGCTCCAGACCCTCAGCGAAATCACTCCGCGCCGGCTGCTCGTCGCCTTCGGCTGCGGCGGCAGCCGCGACAAGGGCAAACGCGCGAAGATGGGCAAGGTTGCCGCCCGGCTCGCCGACTGGACGTGGATCACCAGCGACAACCCGCGCAAGGAAACGCCCGCGGCGATTGCCAGACAAATCGAGACCGGTTACCGCGCCGTGCGCAAAGACCACTACCGCGTCGAACTGGACCGCCGCCGCGCCATCGAGGAAATCATCCGCACTGCGAAGCCCGGCGACGTGGTGTTGCTCGCGGGCAAGGGCCATGAGGCCTGTCAGGAATTTGAGGACACCGTCGTCCCGTTCGATGACCGCGTCTATGCGCGCGAGACGCTCGAAGCGCTGGGCTACACGCAATCCGGAAAGGCCGGATCATGAACCCCGATTCACGCCCCCAACTGCTCGGCCTGCTGGCGGGGTTGTTTCTCGCCGCAGGACTGGTGTGTTCGGCGATGCTCGTCACGCGCGCCTGGTTGAAAATCGCCGAGTCGCAAACCATCAGCGTCACCGGCTCCGCCCGCAAGGCGGTGCGCTCCGACCTCGTGGTCTGGCGCGGCAGCCTGACGGCCGAGGGGAACACGCTGCTGGCGGCTCAGCGCAACCTGAAGGGCGACCTGGCGAAGGTGGAAAATTTTCTAAAGGCCAGCGGCCTGACCAACTACCTGATCAGCCCCATCGCAATCAGGGAATTGCACGCCACCGAGGAAGTCAAAGCGACGCAGAAAGGCGAATCGGACATCACCCGGCAAAAAACCATCGGCTTCCGGCTCACGCAATCGGTGGAAGTCCGTTCGCCCGAAGTGGACGGGATCACGAAGCTGGACCGCGATTCCACGACCCTGATCGAGCAAGGCGTGATGTTTGCCTCGGCTCCACCGGAATACATTTACACCAAGGCCGGCGAAGCGAAGGTCGAGATGCTCGCCGAAGCCACGAAAGACGCGCGCGCGCGCGCCGAGCAGATCGCCGCCCAGGGCGGGCGCGCCCTCGAACAACTGCGCTCGGCCAAAATGGGCGTGTTCCAAATCACGCCGGTGCACTCGATCCAGACCACGTGGGACGGGATGAACGACACGTCGTCTTTGGACAAAACCATCACCGCGGTCGTGGCCGCGTCATTCTCTTTGAAATAAACTTCAACCCCGGCAATTCTTTGAAAGTGGAAGCGCGCTCATTAAAATACCTGGCCGAGGGCTGCGGCGGCCAGTTGCGCGGCGGCGCGCCGGGTACATTGGTGGGCGGCGTCTGCACTGATTCGCGCGAGGCGCAGCCCGGCGACTTGTTCATCGCGCTGGCCGGCGAGCGGTTCGACGGGCACGATTTTTTGCCGCAGGCAGCGGGCAAAGGAGCGGCGGTCCTGGTTATGGGTTTTTCCAGGGCCGCCGCGTTGCCCGCCGGCTGTGCCGCCATCCTGGTGGACGACACGCGGCAGGCGCTGGGCAAACTCGCGGCCCGCTACCGTCGGGACTTCGACCTGCCGATCGTCGCGGTCGCCGGGTCCAACGGGAAGACGACGACCAAGGAATTGCTGGCGGCGGTGCTCCGGCAAAAATGGCCCACGCTCGCCAGCTCGGCGAGCTTCAACAACGACATCGGTGTGCCGCTGACCTTGCTCAACCTGCGCCACGAGCACCGGGCGGCGGTGCTGGAGGTGGGCACCAACCATCCCGGCGAACTGGCGCCGTTGGTCCGCATGATCCGGCCGCAGTTCGGCGTGCTCACCAGCCTGGGCCGCGAGCACCTGGAATTTTTCGGCGACCTTCACGGCGTGGCCCAGGAAGAAGGCTGGCTGGCGGAACTGTTGCCCGCCGACGGAAAATTGTTCGTCCACGGCGACAGTCCATTGATCGCCGAGGTGTCACGACGCAGCCGGGCGCCGGTGGTGCGGGTTGGCCTGGGCCATCAAAACGACTGGGTGGCCAAAGACCTCCGACTCGATGCGGCGGGCAGCACGTTTCATGTCCATGCGCCCGATGGATTGTTTTCGGGCGAATACCGCCTCCATTTGCTGGGGCGGCACCAGCTGGCGAACGCGCTCCTGGCCATCGCCGTAGCCGCGGAACTCGGCCTGAACCGCGCGGAAATCCAACGCGGGCTGGCCGAATGCCGCCCGGCCAAAATGCGGCTCCAACTTCGCTCGGTCAGCGGCGTGCAGGTGCTCGATGACGCCTACAACGCAAATGCCGATTCGATGCTGGCCGCCTTGCAGACGCTGCACGATCTGCCCTGCACCGGTCGTCGCGTGGCGGTGCTGGGCGACATGGCCGAACAGGGTGAACACAGCGGACCCGCGCACGAGGAAATCGGCCGGCGCGCCGCCGAACTGGGCATCGGCCGGCTTTATGCCGTGGGAAAAAACGCGGCGGTCCTGGCGGCCTCGGCGCGCGCGGCGGGCCTGCGGGACGTGGCGGAATTTTCGGACGCGGTCGCAGCGGGCCGGGCGGTCAGGGCGGACGTGGTTTGCGGCGATCTGGTGTTGGTCAAAGCTTCGCGCGCCGCATGCCTGGAACAAGTCGTGGAACTGCTGTTGGGGTCTGGGGACTCGGGCCGGGGGTCTAGGGTTTCGGATTTGGGGTCCAGGGTCTTGGGTCTTGGGTCCGGGGCCGGAAACCCAGACCCCAGAGCCTGGACCCTGGATCCTAATCGGTCGTTGTGAACGCAAGAGTGACATTTGATGTTGTATCATCTGACCCAATTCATTTTGGACGCCGCAGGCGGGACGGTCTGGGAAGGCCGGCTTTCGGCGCTGCGGATTTTTCGTTACATCAGCGTTCGCAGCGCGGCGGCAGCCGTCATCGCGCTGGGGTTGAGTTGGTGGCTGGGGCCGAAAATGATCGCCTGGCTCAAGGCGCTCCGGTTCAAACAGGATTATCTCGACAAGTCCGAGCAAACCGGCGGACTGACCGGCCGCACCCGGATCAAGCAGGGCACGCCGACGATGGGCGGGGTGTTGATCGTGACGGTGATAGACCTGACGGTCCTGTTGTGCGCCCAGTGGAACACGCTGATCGTGTTGACGCTGGTGGCGCTGGTGGCGCTGGCCTGCCTGGGCGGCTACGACGATTACAAGAAAATCACCGAGCAAAACAGCCGGGGCGCGACGTCGCACGCGAAACTTTACGTGCAAACCGTGCTGGCGCTTTTCACCGGCCTGTATCTGTGGTGGCTGCCCGAAACCAGCAAGCTCGTTACTGACATCATGGTGCCCTTCTACAAATATCCGGTCCTCACGGGCGCGTTCGGCGTCGGGCTGGTGTTGGTGGTCCTGACGATTGTCGGCAGTTCCAACGCCGTGAACCTCACCGACGGTCTGGACGGCCTGGCCATTGGCTGCACGCTCATCGTGTCCTTTGTGTTTTTGGTGCTGACCTATCTGGCGGGCAACGCCAAATTCGCCGCCTATCTGCAAATCCCCCACGTGGTGGGCGCGGGGGAGCTGACGGTGTTTTGTGCGGCGATGATCGGCGCCGGCGTCGGCTTTCTCTGGTTCAACTGCCATCCGGCCCAGGTGTTCATGGGCGACACCGGCTCGCTCGCCCTGGGGGGCGCCCTGGGGCTGATCGCGATTCTGATTCATCAACCCCTGGTGCTGGTGATCGCCGGCGGTGTCTTCGTGGCCGAGGCGGCGTCGGTGATGTTGCAACGCGGCTGGTTCAAATACACCCGGCGCCGTTACGGCGTGGGCCGCCGCATTTTCCTCATGGCCCCGCTGCACCATCACTTTGAAAAAAAAGGCTGGCACGAGTCGCAGGTGGTGATGCGCTTTTACATTCTCGGTTTGTTGTGTGCGGTGGTGGCATTGAGCACGTTAAAAATTCGGTGAACTACGAAAGGTTCGGTGATTTATGAACGCAATGACGGATAAAAAAGTTTTGGTCGTCGGACTCGGGGTCAGCGGACAATCCGCTTGCCGGTTGTTGGCGCGGCGCGGGGCGAAAGTCACGGCGGTGGACCATGCCAACAGCGAGCCGCTGCAGCGCGCGGCCGAACCCCTGGCCGCGCTGGGGGTGGAGGTGCAGTTGGGCGTGGCCGAGCCGCTGCGCCGGCCCTTCGACCTGGCGGTCATCAGTCCGGGCGTGCGCGGGGATTCGCGGCTGGTGTACGGCTTGCGCCAGCGCGAAGTCCCGGTCATCGGCGAATTGGAACTGGGCTATCAGCAGTCGTTCTGCCTCAACGTCGCCATCACCGGCACCAACGGCAAGACCACCACCACCGAACTGGTCGAGCGCCTCCTCCGCCTCAACGAGCGCCGGACGCTGGCCGCGGGCAACATCGGCCTGCCGATTTGCGACGTCGTGGACAAGAGTCGCGAACTGGATTTTCTCACGCTGGAAGTCAGTTCCTTTCAACTGGAGACCATCCAGTATTTTCGCCCCTCGGTGGCGGTGCTCTTGAACATCACGCCCGATCATTTCGACCGCTACCACAGCATGGCGGAATACGTGCGCGCCAAGGCCCGCCTGTTTGAAAACCAACAGGCCTTCGACACTGCCATCATCCAGAGCGAAGCGCTGGCGCAATTGCGCGCGTTCGACCTCCCGGTGCCCTCGAAAATCATCACCTTCAGCGCTAACAACCGCCGGGCGGACATTTATCTCGATCGCGGTCTGCTGGTCAGCCGG
This sequence comes from uncultured Verrucomicrobiota bacterium, assembly GCA_964539075.1. GTDB lineage: Bacteria > Verrucomicrobiota > Verrucomicrobiia > Limisphaerales > CAZIFU01 > CAZIFU01. The sequence continues at coordinate 40,491 of CAZIFU010000258.1, forward strand.
CTGCCCGACTGGTCGGGGCCGCTGTTGGACATGGAGGATTGCCATCTGCGCGGCCCGCACAACGCGGAAAATCTCATGGCCGCCCTGGCGGTGGGCCGCGTGTTGCGCCTGCCGCTGGAGGGAATGGCGCGGGCCTTGAAAGGCTACGCGCCCGCGCCGCATCGCTGCGAGCTGGTGGCCGAGATCAACGGCGTCCAATTCATCAACGACTCCAAGGCCACCAATCTCGACGCGGTGCAGAAAGCGTTGCTCTCCATTCCCGCCGGCCGCGGCGGCACTCCCAATGTCTGGCTCATCGCCGGCGGCAAGGACAAGGGTTTCGAGTATCACGACATCGGCCCGTTGCTTTCCCAGCGCGTCAAGGGCGCGTTTTTGCTCGGTGAAGCGCGCGAAAAAATCCGCGCCGCCTGGGGCCTTTTTACTCCTTGCGTGGTGGTCGCTTCGTTGTTAGAAGCAGTCACAGATTCAGCGAACAATGCTGTGCCCGGCGACGTCGTGTTGCTTTCGCCCGCATGTTCCAGCTTTGACATGTTTCAAAATTATCAACATCGGGGAGAAATGTTTCGACAAGCGGTCGAGCACCTGGCGCGCACAACTCATAGCGGCGAGGCGGCGCCGACCCCCACGGCTGGGGGAGCGGGTGTCCGCCAGCGGGAACACGAACAAGCCCAATGCTGAACAAAAAACAACATTTTCAATTTTCACGGCGGTTTTTTGACGAAAAATCACCGCGAAAAAAACACGACATGATTAACAAACCCTCAAAAAAAGGACGCCCTTAATCAGCGCGAAAAAACCCAAATGAATAATCCCAATTCACTCCCCCCGCCGCCTACCCTCGAGCAGCAAACCCGCGTCAAATCCAACATCCGCATCGCCGTCGTGACCATCCTCGCCATCCACGTCGTCCTTTTCGGAGGATTGCTAATGCAGGGATGCAAACGCGACGACAATCGCCAGGCCGTCGTCGAACCGACCAACGCGCTCCCGCCCTTCGACCCGAACGCGTTCACCAATCCGGCGCCCGAACTGACGCCGGCGCCGCCCAACCTCAACGCCACCGCCCAACCGCCGCCACCCGCGCCGGCTGTTCCCGCGCCCGCGCAGGCCATGAGTGAATACGTCGTCGTCAAAGGCGACTCCTTCGCCACGATCGCCAAGTCGCACGGCACCACCATCAAAGCCATCGCCGCGGCCAATCCCGGCGTGGATTCCACCCGGCTGAAGATCGGTCAGAAATTGCAACTGCCCCCGCCCATCCCGACGGCCATGTCCGCCGCCGCGCCCCCGACCGAACCAGGTGCGGCTCCCGAAATGTACGCCGTCAAGTCCGGCGATTCCCTCAGCAGCATCGCCAAGAAATATGGCACCACCGTCAAGGCGTTGCGCACGCTCAACAACCTCACCAGCGACATGATCAAAGTCGGCCAGAAGTTGAAGCTGCCCGCACCGCCCGCGCCGGCCCCGACGCCGGCGCCACCGCCGGCGGCTGGCCAATGATGAAGCAGGGTCTGGGATCTCGGGTTTGGCGTTTTGAGACTCAGACCCCAGGAGCAAAGACCCAAGACCCCAAACCCCAAACCCCAGAACCTAGACTAGCGGATGAAGTTGGCCACCACGATCCTGGTCTTTTGCGTCGCCGCGTTGCTCATGCTCGGGATGGTGATGCTTTACAGTTCGAGCACCGACCAGGTGGGCACGCGCTACCTGGTCATGCAACTGGCCTGGGGCGCCATCGGCCTGGCCGCCTGCGCGGCGGCGGCCATCGTGGACTACCGGCATTTGAAAAAGTTTTCCGTGGCGTTGCTGGCTCTGTCGGTCGTCCTGCTCGTCCTGGTCTTTGTTCCGAAAATCGGTCTCAAGGTCAATGGCGCGCACCGCTGGCTGAACCTGGGCGGGTGTCGTTTTCAACCCTCCGAACTGGCCAAACTCAGCCTGATCATCGTGCTGGCCCACTATGCCGACCGTTTCCAGCGCCAGATGCCCGATTTCAAGCGCGGGTTGGTCTGGCCCGGCCTCATCCTGGTGGTGGTCATCGGTTTAATTTTCATCGAACCTGACCGTGGCACGAGCATTTTGCTCTCGGCGGTCTGCGCAGCGCTGCTGTTGGTGGCGGGGGTGCGCTGGAAGTTTCTGGTTCCGCCGCTGGTGGGCGCGGTGGGCCTGCTCGCCTTGTCGCTCTGGCATGATCCGATGCGCCTCCAACGCATCCTGAGCTGGCTCGATCCGGAAAAAACCAAGGAAGGCGTCGGCTACCAGTCGTGGCAGGCGATGCTCGCGCTGGGTTCGGGCGGCTGGTTCGGGCTGGGCCTGGGTAACGGCCGCCAGAAACTCGGCTTCCTGCCCGAACACCACACCGATTTCATCCTCTCGATCATCGGCGAGGAACTGGGCCTGGTGGCCACGCTGGCGGTCGTCCTGCTCTTCGTGGCGCTGGTGATTTGCGGATTGTACATCGCCTGGCATTCGCGCGACTTCTTCGGTCTTCACCTCGGCGCCGGCATCACGTTTTTGATTGGCCTGCAGGCTTTCATCAACATCGGGGTGGTCACCAGCGCGCTGCCCAACAAAGGATTGCCGCTCCCCTTCATCAGTTATGGTGGCTCCAACTTGTTGATGATGCTCACGGCCATCGGGCTGTTGCTCAGCATCGCGCGACGGGCCGCGGAACATCCGGTCACAGCCAAAAATCCCTTCACGGAAAGCCACCTCCCGGCCGCCCAATTGTCCTGATGTCCAGCGCTCCTCCAAAACCGTTGGTCGCCATCGCGTGCGGTGGCACGGGCGGCCATCTGTTCCCCGGCCTCGCGGTGGGGGAGGCGCTTCAGTCCCGCGGCGTGGACGTGACGCTGCTCATTTCGCCCAAGGAAGTGGATCAGCAGGCCGCGAAGGTCGCGAAGGCAATGACCGTCGTCACCCTCCCGGCGGTCGCGCTCGACCGCGGCGCCCGGCTGGAATTTTTTCTCCGCGGCTGGCAATCTTATCGCGCCGTCAGCCAACTTTTCCACGCGCGCCCACCGCAGGCGGTGCTGGCGATGGGCGGATTCACCAGCGCGCCGCCGGTGCTCGCGGCGAGGAAATTCAGGGCTGCGACTTTTCTCCATGAAGCCAACACGATTCCCGGCCGGGCCAACCGCTGGCTCGCGCACTTCGTGGATGCGGCGTTCGTTTATTTCGCCGAAACCTCCGCGCGGCTCCGGCACCCGCGCATTTGCCGGACGGGCATGCCGGTGCGCTCCCAATTCACGCCGTCCCGCCCAGGCGGGACCGCTGCCTGCCGCCTGGCCCTCGGCCTCCTTCCGCACCGGCCGGTCCTGCTGGTCATGGGCGGCAGCCAGGGCGCCAGCGCCATCAACGATTGGGCCGCCCAAATTCTGCCGCAACTCGCGGCCGCCGCGCCCGAATTGCAGTTCCTTCATCTCACCGGCCCGAAGGACGCCGAAAAAATCCAGGCCGCCTGCGCCGCGCACAAACTCAAAGCGGTGGTGCGCCCGTTCCTCGCCGAGATGGAACTGGCCCTCGGCGCGGCCACTGTGGCGGTCAGCCGGGCGGGCGCCTCCACGCTGGCGGAACTGGCCGCGCTCCGTGTGCCGGCCATTTTGATTCCCTACCCGGCGGCGGCGGACAACCACCAGTTTTTCAACGCCCGGGCCTTCACGCAGACCGGCGCGGCGCGGATGCTTGAACCCCGCAGCGCCACCGCGGACCAGTTGGCGGCGGAGATTTTACAGTTGCTCAACGATCCCGCCCGGCGCGCCGCCCTGAGCGCGGCCCTGGCACAATGGCATTCGCCGGACGCCGCCGTGCGCGTCGCCGAACGCATCCTGTCGGTGGTCGCCGAACTCAAACCAAAGCGCCATCCCGCGGCCGATTCCACCCCGTCCGCCTCACCCCTGCGGCCCGTGGAAAAATTTCCGGGCCGCCACGAACTGGAGGCGCTCACACCTTGAATCCTTTCACGCCTGCGCAAGTCAACGATTTGCTCAACAAGGCCGGCCCCGGCGCCACGGTCCATCTCATCGGCGCGGGCGGCTGCGGGATGAGCGGCCTGGGTCACTTGCTGCTGGACGTGGGCCATCGCGTGAGCGGCTCCGATCTGCTGTTGAACGAGGAAATCCAACAGCTCCGCCGCCGCGGGGCGCAAATCCACCACGGCCACGCGGCGGAACAAATCCACACGGCGCGCCCGGCGCTCGTGGTTTATTCCTCGGCCATCCGGGCCACCAATCCCGAATTGCTCGCCGCCCGCGAGCTGGCGGTGCCGCTGGTCCGGCGCGCGACCCTGCTCGCGGCCTTGATGGGGCGGCTGCGCGGCGTCTGCGTCGCCGGGATGCACGGCAAAACGACCACCACGGCGTTGCTCGCTTTCGCGCTGGACCAGTTGGGGGCGCGACCCGGTTACGCCGTCGGCGCGCTCGTGCCGCAGTTGACGCCGCACGCGCGCTTCGTTCCCGCCTCCGATGTCAAGTTTCAACCGCTCTTTGTCATCGAAACCGACGAAAGCGACGGCACGCTGCACGAGTTCCATGCCGAGCACGCCATCGTGCTGAACGTGGCCGAGGAGCATCTGGATTATTACGCCAATCTCGAAGCTGTTTGCCGCGAGTTCCAGTTGTTCGCCGATCAGACGCGCGGCCATCTGGTTTTTTGCGCCGACGACGCGCGACTCGCGCGGCTTTTTGGCCAGCACCCGCGCGCGATTTCCTACGGCTTCAATTCGCTCGCGGCTTACCGGGTCGAAACGCGCGCCGGCGCGAAAGCGGCCGCCGGGCCGGCGCCGGATCCGGGGTGTGGGGTCTTGGATCCAGGGTCTCGGGTCTTGGGCCTTGGGTTTGGGGAATCGCGTCCGGGGAATTCTGCCCCAGATGCCAAACCCCAGACCCCAGACCCCAGACCCC
>CAZIFU010000259.1:0-25302 GCA_964539075.1 uncultured Verrucomicrobiota bacterium
CATGAACCGGCCGAAGCCCCGCAAGGTTTTGGACTGCGCCAGTCCTCTGGCGCTTTCGATGTGCCTGCCACTGGGTCAAAAGCGCCAGAGGACTGGCGCAGTCCAAGACGCTGGCGCGACAACGGAAGCGCTAACCGGTTCGTGGCCCCGATGCGCGTCCAACGTAGGAGGTCGAGGCTACCCATGAACCGAGTGTTCGCTGTCCACCCTTCAGGGGCCTCGGCGACCGGGGACACGCTGAAGCGTGAACTCCAAACGTCAGCCGGCTCATGGCCCCAGCAAGACGCGGTAAAAGCGCCAGAGGAAGCTGCCCGCGTTGGGATCAGTCCAGTTGAACGGCGTCACGGGTGAGTTGGTGGTGAAAAGATTCGTCCAAGTGGCGAGGTTGGTTGAAGCCTGGAGCGTGTAGTCCGGGCCAACGTCGCCGGTGACCAGCAATTTGATCTGGTTGCTGGTCAATGTCACTTGCGAAACGGCGGGTGGATTGAGCGGGTTGACCTTGATGGTGAAACTTTGCGTCGCATTCAGGATGGGCGAACCGCTGTCGGCCACCTGAACCGCGACGGTGTTCACGGTGCCCGCCTGCGCCACCGCCGGCCGCCAACTGAATATGCCGCTGCTGGCGCCGATGACGGCGTTGGACGGAAAGGTGAGCAGGCTGAAGGCAAAGATCTGCGCGGGCACGTCCACGTCAGTCGGTTTGTTGGTGATCAGGAGCAGGACGCCGGCGTCGTTGGTGCGATGGGCGATGGGCGGCAAAACGGGCGGATCGTTCACGGAATTGACCGTGAGCGTGAAGCTCGCGCTCGCCTTGCCGCCGTTGGTGTCGGTGACGCTCACGCTGATGGTGGCGGCTCCGGATTGGTTGGTGGCCGGAGTGAGCGTCACCATGCGATTGCTCCCGCTGCCGCTGAAAACAATGTTTGTGACCGGAACGAGATTGGTGTTGGAGGAGGCGCGACCCAAGGCGAGCACGTCGGGAGCCGTTTCCGCGTCGCTGATGGTGAACGCGAATGGGCCGGCAACAGTGTCCTCATCAACGGTCTGGTCGGTGAGGGTCGAGATGCCCGGCACGCCGTCGTGCAGGTTCATCGCAAAATGATTGCTGAAGTAAGTATCCAGCGCCGCGGCGAGATTTGTGGCGAAGTGCGCGCGGTTGTTGGTCGAGTCGCGCACGTTGGTGAAGTTGCACTCGATTTGCAGGCCGCTGATCGTGCCGCCGTTCTGCGAGCCGTGCTGGTCGGTGTTGTAACCGCCGTTGAAATAGGGATCGCCACTCGGGTCGGGGTCGGACGGACTCGGCACGGACGGATAACCGTTCGTGGCCAGCAATCCGCCCAGGCTGTTGGTGCCGCGCAGCAGTTGGGCAAAGGTGAAGGGCGAGCGCTGATTCAATTCGCGGATGCTCGACTGGTTCGCGTAAGTCGAAGAGCCGTTGAGCGTCGCGTCCGAAAGCCCAAGCTGACTGGACGAAAGCAGGCAACCAAGTTCAAGCCGTTGGATCGTGTGTCCGTGCCCGTGCAGGTCAATGTAGAAGCCCGTGCCGAACTGGTTCGAGACGGTTTGTTGCGCCGCGCTGATGAAGTTCTGGAAATCGTTCCACGAAATCCCGGTGAGCGCGTTGCCCTGTGCGCCCTCGCCGATCTCGCGGTTGCAGTCAATCTTATCGCGGTCGAGCCGGCAGATGATGATGTGGGGTTGATGGCCGAAGCGATTGGTCATGGCCTTGCGAATCTCGTGCGCCAGGTTGGTGGTGTTGGAGTCGGTCGTGAATACCGAGTTGGTATAGGGCGCGTTGGCGGTGCGGTTGGGCAGTTCCGCCGGCGTGAGCGGTCCGCCGTGCGGCGCGGAGAGAATGAACGGCATGTCGCCCGCGATGTATTCGATGTAATTGCTCCGCCCGAAATAACTCTGACCTGGCACATACGGCTGTGCCGCCAATGGCAGCGCCACCCGCCAAAGCAGCCCGGCGAAGCACAGTCGCGCCAGCATACGACACAACAAAAACGACTTCATTCGTATTCGCGGGAGCTTAACACAAAGGCCGCGCGAAAGCCCGCCAAAAATTTCGCCCATGGGCCAGCCATGAGTAGGGAAGTCGCTGAAAATGCCCCGACGCGGGTGTCCAATTTCCACCTGAAAAGGGGGTTGTCAGGTGAACAGGCGGGAGATTTCCGGCCAACCGGTTGTCCCGATGTCGGGGTTTGGGCTTGAACATGCCCGATTCAGGGGCTATTTTTATACCGAAATGGTTTTTGAGTTCGACGCAGCCAAGAGTGCCGCGAACAAGGCCAAGCACGGCCTGGACTTTGCCGAAGCTCAAAAACTCTGGCAGGACGTGGACGCGCTGGAAGTGCCGGCGCGGAGCGACCGGGAGAAGCGAAGACTGTTGATCGCGCGCCACGGGCAAAAGCTCTGGTCCGCGATCTTCACCGAACGGGAAGGCCGGATACGGATTATCAGCGTGCGCCGGGCGCACGCGAAGGAAGAGGCCCTGTATGAGCAAACAGAACCAGACGACAGCACAGAATCTTGAACAGCGGTTCGACGCCGGCGCGGACGTGGCGGACTATTTCGCCTTGGAAAAGGCCGTGCGCCGCAACCATACCAAGGACCGCATCAATCTCGATTTGCCCCGTTGGATGATTCAACGGATTGACCGGCTCGCAGGACGCAACGGCCTCGCGCGCCAGTCTCAGATCAAAGCCTGGATTGCCGATCGTCTGAAACAGGAAGCAGCCTGAAACACTCTCCCTCTCGGCACCTCACCTTCAAGCCGGTTGTAACTGAAAAAACGCTCTGTTGCCGCGGCCGTCTTCATCGCGCCAATCCTGCCGGCGGCATCATCAGCACTTGATCCAGCCACGCGCGCACCTTGCGCCGGGCGGCAATGTCGCGCAGCGCCCACTGGTCGGAGTGATTACGGAACGGAATTGCCTCGAAAGTGAACGGCGCGATCACGCCGGTGCCGGCGAGCCAGGCGCGCGTGGCCTCGACCGATCCCTCCTGGCAGATGAACTGCGGGCGGCCGCGCAAACGCTGCAATCGCGCCAGAGCGGAAGCGCGGTCGGCGTTGGCGTAGGACCGGTTGGTGTTAACGCCGTCGTAGTTGCTGTAGGGAATGAACGCGCGCCAGAGCGAGGCGATGGCGTCGTCATGCAGGCCAAGGTAGTTGCAGGCAATCGAGCCGCGTGAAAAACCGCAGAGGACAACGGCGTTGGAGTCGCCCCCGAACCTTTCACACAGGTAGCGGACCGTGTTCGTGCAGTAGGCGACGGTTTCCGGCACGTCGCCCCACCAGATCGGGTTGTTCATCTTGAGACCGTTGGTGATCTTCACATAGGGCAGGCAAACCCAGAGGTAGTTCGACCCGCCCGAAAGGCCGTAGCCGAGATTGCTGCCCTCGATGATGCCGAGCGAAACGTCGCCGAATTTATTGGTGAAGTTGCCGTTGCCGGCGTATTCGACCAGCAACGGGTAGCGTCCGGCCGGCCGCCAGTTCACGGGCAGGTAGAGGGCGTGATAAACCGCCGTTCCCTCCCAGCCCGGCGTGGTTTGCCGGACGCGCAGCCCTGGCGCCGGCGGCGCCTCGATCACGCGCGGCGTCTCGAGGTCTTTGGGCACGGTCGAAAGGTCCGGCAACGATTCAGCGGCAAGCAATGACCCGCCGGCCATCGCCGGCATCAGCCATCGCCAGAGGGCAGCGGCAGGTTTACTCATGCGCTTCGTCGGGCCATGGCGCGGCCAAGCCGCAACCGAAGCGGAGCGCGGAATTTATTCCGCTTCGCCTTTCGCCCCGCTGTAGCGCCTGAAAATCTCGTCGCGGGCTCGAACCGTCGGACGTTGAAGCGGAATAAATTCCGCGCTCCAAAATCTTCGCAGGGCACGACGATGTTGGGAGATAGCACTGCAGTGGCAATGTCCACAGAAACCGGTTGATTCATCATGGCCCCAGCAGCACGCGGTAGAAGCGCCAGAGGAAAGTGTTCGCGTTGGTGTCGGTCCAGTTCACCGGGAGTGTGGGCGAGTTCGTGGTGAACAGGTTCGTCCACGTCGCGAGGTTCGTCGAAGCCTGCACGGTGTAATCGGGACCGGTGTCACCGGTGACCCACAGTTTGATCTGGCCGTTGGTGAGGTTCATTTGCGTGACGCCGGGCTGGTTGAGCGGGTTCACGAAGACGGTGAACTGCTGCGTGACGCCGAGGAGGGGCGAGCCGTTGTCGGCGACTTTGACCTGGATGAGGTTGGACGAGTTCGCCTGCGCGACGGCCGGGCGCCAGTTGAAGACCCCGGTGGCGGCGTTGACCGTGGCGTTGGACGGCGCGCCGGAAAGCAGGCTGAAGTTCAGCGCCTGCGAGCCGGGGACCTCGGGGTCGGTGGCTGTGTTGGTGAAGTTGATTGTCACGCCGGCGTTGACGGTGCGGTTGGTGATGACGGTGAGCACGGGCGGGTCGTTCACGGCGGTGACGTTCAACGTGATGGTGTTGTTGGTCGTCAGCCCGCCGAAGTGGGCGACCGTCATGGTGGTGAGGCTGGCGATTTGCGCCGCCGTCAGCTTGGTCTTCCAGAGGGCCACTTCGTCGAGGGAACCGCCGAACCAGCGCGCGGTGTTGTTGGTGACATCAGCATGTCCCCCAAAGATCACCGGAAAGCTCTGGTTCATTCCCAGCGCAATGCCATTGCTCGTTCCGGCCAGAACACCATCCAGGTAAAAGTCGAAGTTCCCCATGTTGGAATTGGTCCGGTCAAAGCGGACCGCCAGATGATGCCATTGTCCGGGTCCAAAGCCGGCGGCGGATTGGAGATTCAAATCGTTTGTGCTTGTTCCGGGGTAATGACGCAAAGTGACCCGGGTGGAATTCGACGGGTAATAGACATAAAACTCATCCTGCCCCGTGCCGCCGCCACCGTCGCCCTGGCCGAGGTGGAAGATAAAGTCCTGGAGGTTGGTGTTGTCGCGCTTGAACCAGCACGTGAAGGTCCAGTCGCTGTTGTTGAAGTTGAATTCGCTGGACGGCACGGCGCGGTAAAGCCGGGCCACGTTGTCCTCCCCGTTGTCCACCAGTTTCAAACTCACCAGGTCCAGCAGCGCCAGCGCCGGCGGCCCGACGTTGGTCACGTAGCTGAAACTGCCGCTGCCCTGGTCCTCGAACGTGCCGGTGCGCGCGTTGCCGGAGCGGTCGCTGGCCTGGCTGTCGTTCACCGTGTCCGTCGGCTCGAAGTCGTAATAAAGCAGCAACTGCGGATGGTAGCCCTTGTCGGTGACCGTGAAGCCGAAGGACGCCGTGCCGTTGAAATTCGTGTCGGGTGTGAAGCGCGCCGTGTGGCCGTCGGCCAGCAACGCCACGGTGCCGTTGATGGCATTGGTCACGGTGAAGAACAGGTTGCTGTCGGCGGTGAGCGTGTCGTTGGCGCGCGACCACAGGTTGGTATCCACAAACGTGTCCTCATCGAGAGTGAGGGTCTTGGCCGTGACCGCCGGCGGCCCGTTGACCGTGAGCGTGAACGTGGCGGCAGCGCTGTTGCCGTCGGCGTCGGTCACCGTGATCGTGTTGGTCACCGTCCCGCGCTGATCCGGCTCCGGCGTGACCGTCACCGTGCGATTGGAGGAACCGCTGCCCGTGAAGGAAAAACCGGTGTCCGGCACCAGATTGATGTCGCCGGAAGACCCCGCGACCGTCAGCGTTCCCGGCGCGGTCTCCAGATCGAAGACCGTGAAGGGAATCGGGCCGACGGACTGGTTCCAGTTCATCGAGCGGTTGGCCAGGCTGGTGATCGTGGGCACGCCGCCGATGAAATTGATGTTGGTCGCGTTCGGCCCGACGATGACGGGGTTGCTGAACCCGGAGCGCTTGAAACTCACGTTCTCCTTGAGCGCGCTCACCGTGTAACTGCCCGCCGCCACGTCCACGAGATTGTAGCTGCCGTCGCTGTCGGTGTAGGTGTATTGCGTCGAGGAGACGGACAGGCGCACGCCTTCCAGCGGCTGCCCATTGTTCGTCACCGTGCCGCTGATGCGGAAGGTCGAAGGATTGCCCACGCGGATGATGACCGAATCGCTGGCCAGGCCGCCGCGCATGTCGGTGACCGTGCAGCGCGCCACGTATTCGCCACCGCTGCTCCAACTGTGTGACACGGTGGGATCGTTCCCGCCGAAGTTGCCGTCGCCGTAGTCCCAGTAGTAGGCGATGTCATTCCCGTCCGGGTCACTCGCCGTCGCCGTGAAATTGACCGTCGTGCCGGTGGAAACCGTCGTGTCATCCGCCGCGATGCCCACGGTCGGCGGATCGTTGTTGGTGAACTGGCCGAAGCGCACGACGACGTCGAGCCACTGCGGACTGGAGCCGCCTTTGCCGATGGGCGTGATGTGGATGCCGTAGTCCCAGTCGGAGTATGTCCGGCCGATGAGGATGGGCGAATCGTTCTTGCCGTCCACCGTGTCGGGCGTCGTGTCGAGCAACTCGGCCTTTTGGTTGCCCGCGCCGGCCCAGCGCAGGCCCGCGCCGCTGTCGGTCCAGGTGTTGTCCTGCGTGCGGAACTCGACCCAGTAATATTCCTTGTCGTTGTTCAGATTCGAGTCGCGCGTGATGCGCAAGCCGCGCAGCAGCCCGGTGGTCGTCGGCGCGGTGTCGTGGGCGTAGAGACGGTTGGTGCCGCTGGCGGTGACGTTGGTCCATTCGATGCCGCCGGTGTCGGTGAGCCAGCCGAGGTATTCCTTGTAGCGCGCGTTGTACGGGTTATTCGTCGAAGCCGAACCCATCGTGTCGAACGGGTCGCCGTATTCCACATTGGAACCGCCGGAGCCGATGACGGTGCCCGAAGGCGCGTCGTAGAAGTTGGCGTGGTTGAGGCCGAAGTTGTGGCCCAGTTCGTGCGACCCGAAGTTGGCGGTCGAACTGCGGCCGGTCGTGTGAATCCACGCGCCCTTGGCGCCCACGTAGGCCAGCCCGCCGTAGCCAAAGCCGGGCACGCTGCCTTTGAAGCAGGTCATGTCGAAATCGTAATCGCCCATCACGTAACCGTCCGCCGTGGCGGCGGCCCGCGCGTCGGTGCGGAGCGCGCCGGAATCGCCGTTGTAGTCCGCGGCGGTCAGCGGCATCCGATAGACCGGTGTCACGTCCGAGCCGGCGCCCGGCGCGCCGCCCGTCACCGCGAAATGAAACCGGCCATAAGACCAGTTCGAGAAAGTACTTCCCAGGTCGGAGATGACATTTGTCGCCTCGGTGTCGGTGAGCGAGCCGCCCGTTACGTCGTCAAAATCCACGCGGATGAGCAACAGCTTTTTCGAGCCGGTGGAAGCGTAATCGGTGGTCGGGCCGTCGGGACTGCCGGCCCACGGGTGCAAGGCGTTCTCGGCCCCGGTCAACCCCTCCCAATGCAGCGCGGCGTGCCGCGGTTCGCAGAAAAAATTCAACTCACCGCCAACGCTGAGGGCCGTTTCACTGTTCTTCGCAGATGAAACCAAACCCGACACGCCGCACACCGGGTCGGCATTCAACGCTGCTTTGGCCTCCGCCACCTCGACCGGTTCGAGCTCGCGCGCGGGTTCCTCGCTCAACGCGAGCAGGTCATCGAGCGCCACGCCGTACAGCGGAATGTTCCAGCGCGTCGGCTGGCCCAGCCGGCGGCCAAAAGTGAACGCCTCGTAGGTGCGGCCGCCGATCGTGGCGAAGCGTTGGTTCGATGGCACGGTGAGCGGTTGGCCCGGCGCGGGCGTTGCGGCGATAAGCGTCAGATCACCGCGACCCTCCACGGGTGTTTCGAGAAGTTGTTTCACCGCGTCGGGCAACTGGCGGCGGATGCTTTCGGGCACGGCGAGTTCCAGCGCGCGTTGGGGATCACTGCGGACCAACTCGGTGAGCGCCGCGCGGCGCCGGGCGGCAAGTTGAACGCCCTCGGCTGCGAGCGCCGCGCCGGACTGGTAACGCTTCACCCAATCGGCAAACGCCGCGAACGTCGGCTCGGTGGCGGGGCGCTGCCAGAGCTGGTCCTGCCGCGGGGGCAAGGCCGGTGTCGCCGGAGCGCGTTGCGCCGTGGAAGACGTGTCAGTGGGGGACGTCGCCGGCGTGGGCGGTGATGGGCTGGCGGCGGCGGATCGCTGCGGAACAGAAGCAGGTGGCAGGGCGCTCAACGCCGCGCGGGGAGTTTTTTGGCGGCTGGGAAAAGCGAGCAGCCAGACGAGTCCAAGCAGCCCGGCGAGGGAGAGAAGAAAAACAACTTTTTTCATCGCGGTTGCATGGCGTGCTATCGCACGTGGATTAAAGCATTTTTCCGGGCAATTGGCAATCTCGCTGTTGCCTGCCTGAGCACAGGCCAAACCGGGTGTGCCCCACTTACGGCCCGAGCAGCACGCGGTAGAAGCGCTTGAGAAAACCGCCGGCGTTGGTGTCAGTCCAGTTGAAGGGAACGCTTGGGGAGTTGGTCACGAAGAGGTTGGTCCAAGTGGACATGTTTGTGGACGCTTGCACGCTGTAATCAGGTCCGGCGTCGCCGGAGACGCTCAACTGCACCGGGCCGCCCGCGATCGCGGAGGGTGTCACGCCCGGCAGGGCTAATGGCAGGACGGTGACGAAGAAACTCTGCGTCGCACTCAGGTTGGGCGAGCCGCTGTCGGTCACCTTCACCTGCACCGTGTTGGTAGTGTCGGCGAGCGCCACCGGAATCCGCCAGGTAAGGACGCCGGTGGCCGGGGCGAACGTCGCGTTGGAGAGCGTGGAGAGCAAGGCGAAGGTGAGTGTCTGCGGCGGCGCCTGCGGATCGGTGGCCGAGTTGGTCACCAACAGCGTCTGGCCAGCGCCGGTCACGCGGCCGGAGACGAGTGCGAAACTGGGCGGTGAGTTGGTGATGGAAAGGGTCACGGAATTGGTCGCCCGGCGCGCCACGTACTGGTTCAAAGGCCGCGCGGCGAGCAGCGCCACCTCGGCGGCGGAGAGCGCGTTGGTGAAGAGCGTGAGGTCGTCCAGCTGGCCGTTGAAGTAGCGCGTGAGCAGACCTTGCGAGGCGGAGGTGTGCCCGCCGAACACCGCGCTGGTGGGACGCGGCATCCCCAGCGTGAAGCCCTCGGCCGAACCTTGCGATTCGCCGTCCACATACAGTTCGAGCACACCGGTGGCGGTGTTGGTGCGCGTGAAGACCACGGCGGCGTGGTGCCAGCCGTCAACCGGGGCCTTGTTCGAAGCGATGATGCCGACATCGAAGGAGTTGCTCGCGTAGTAATGGAACAGGCGCAGGTGCGGCTGGCCGCCCTGGCCGTGGAGGTGCAGCTCATTGTTCGGACCGAACCCGTCGGCGGTGCCCAGGTAGAAGATGAAATCGTCGTCCGCCGTGCTCGCGCGATTGAACCAGCCACTGAAACTCCAACTGCTGTCGTTCGGGTTGAAATCCGTCGTGGCGATGGTGCGGGTGAGCTTCGAGCCGCTGTTGGTGCCGGCTTGGGTGAGTGACAGCGCGTTGGTCTCGGGGGCCAGGGCGCCGGGGCCGGTGTTGGTGTAACTCAACGCGCCGGCCTGGAGGTTGGAGAGCGCGCCGGTCCGGTTGAAGCCCGCGTCGTCCGTCGCGAGGCTGTCGGCGGCCAAGTCCGGCGGTTCGAAGCCGTAGTGCAGGAACGGCGCGGGCACGGCGCCGAGGTCGGTGGTCACGAACGTGAAACTCGCCGCACCGGAGAAACTGGCGGCAGCCGTGAAGCGCGCCGTGTGGCCGTCGCCGAGCAGCGTGACGGTCCCGTTGACGGCGTTGGTCACGCGGAACAGCAGGTCGCTCGGGGCCGTTTCGACATCACCAACGAGGTTGCGGAGGTCGATGTCGGCGAACTGTCCCTGTGGCGTGCCGACGTTGGTGGCGCCGGCGGTGGGTGTGTCGTTCACGGGCCAGAGGTCGAGCGCGATCGAGTTGGTCGCCCGCGCGCCGCCCAGCGAGGCAATGTTCTGGCCGCCGGCCAGCGCCTCGATTTCCAGTCCCGACAGCGCGGTGGAGAACATCGCTGTATCGTCCAGGAATCCGTTGAGGTAGCGCTGCGTCTGGAAATTCGTGCTGGCCTGACCGCCGATCTGGACGGGCGGCACCTGGCTGAGGGCGAAGGCGAAACCGTTGGTGGCCGCGAGCAGCGTTCCGTCCGCGTAGAGCAGCAGGTTCGTGTCGTCCCGCACCAAGGCCACGTGACTCCACTGGTTGGTCGGGAATCCCGCGTTCGTCACTGCCACATCGGTGAGATTGGTGTTGAGGTAGTGGCGCAGCACGAGTGTGCTGGCGCCCGAGGGGAAATACAGGCTCAACGAATTGTCCGGGCCGAACCCGGCGCTGTTGCCCAGATGCAGGATGAAATCGTCGTTGCTGCTGGCCGCGCGCTTGACCCAGGTGGCAAAGGTCCAGTCGGCCGTGCTGAAGTTGAACTCGTTCGAACCGATCGAGCGCGTGAGCCGCGCCATGTTGTTGCTGCCGTCTTCAAAGAGGCGCAGCGCGCGGGTGCTCAATCCGCCCAGCGCCGCCGGGGTGGCGTTGGTGAAGTCAGCCGCGCCGCCGCCGAAGACCTCAAGCGTGCCGTCGCGCGCGCTGAATGAGCGGTCGGCGACGGTGTAGAGATCAGCCAGGTCGGGCGGCTCGTAGTCGTAGTGGAAGAGCAGGCGCGCATCGGGAAACTGGTCGGTCACGGTGAAAGAGAACGTCGCGGGACCGGAATAGTTCGTGGCCGGCATGAAACGCGCGGTGTGGCCGTCCGGCAGCAGCGTGACGGTGCCGTTGCTCGCGCCGAACACGGCGAAACGCAGCGCCGCGAGCGGAGTTTCCGCGTCGAGCGCATAGGCCGCCAGGTCCACGTCCAGGAAGAGATCTTCGTTGCCCGGGACGGCGCCGGCGTTGGCGCGGGGCGGCTCGTTGTCCGCCGTGGTCCAGGTCGCGAGCGGGACGAGCGCGGGGAAGGCGTTGCTCGCCGGCGCGGTTTCGCCGGTCGCCAGCGGTTTCAGCCACACCGCGAGCGTCGTGTTGGTCACGCTGGTGAGTTTGATGGCGAGTTTGGCGTAGTTGGAATTCGCGTTCTGGCCGGGCGGGTTCGGCGAGGTCGGGAGTGGCGCGGCATTGGTGAGCCGGAAGGTTCCGGTGCCGGCCAGGATTTTCAGCCACAACCGCTCCGCGCCCTGGGTGAGGGTCGCGGCCGTGCCATCGGGATCGATCGCCACGTCGGTCGTGTTCGTCTGCACGTGCATGAACCACCAGGCGGTGGCCGGCGATGACGTGATGATCTCGTCCTGCACCAGCACGTCGCGCCGGCCGTTGAAGAGCTGGAACCCGCGCCACGCGCGCGTGACGACGTTGCTCATCACCGGAGTCAGGTCGAGAATGGCGAGGCTGCGGCCGCCGTTGGTTTCACTCTGGAAAAGCAGCGTCGGGGAAACCTGATCGAGCTTGGTGTCCGGCCCGGAACTTGGATTGATGACGAGGCAGTTGTTGCCCTCGGCGCGCAGGCGGTAGTAGTCCCAACGATCCACCCCCGGCGCCGGCGTGTCGCTGAAATACCCGGGCAGCGCGTAGTCGTCCGAGCCGAGGTCCACGGCCCAACGCTTGCCAGCCGTTTCGAGCACGAACGAACCAGCGTCGAGATTGCCATGCGGTGCGCCCAGTTCGCCGCCCTTGAAGGCGAGCCACGTCTCGCGCGTGTCGTTCCAGCCGGAGCGGAACACGCCCACTTCCTGCGGCAGATGAATGGTGGTGGCGGTGGGACCGCGGAAGTACAGGTCGGGCTGCACGCCCGCTTGGGCGGGATCGCCGCCGCGCGCCTCCCACAACAACGCGTCGAGCGCTTCGGGCGCGGCGTTGGAGCGCTCGTAGAAGGCGTACTCCGGTCGCAGAAAGCGCCGCGCCCACCAGAACATCTGCGGACCGCGCACGTTGCCGGCGCCGGAATCGGCGAAGTTGAAACTGCGCCGGCCGGCGCTGGTCGTGAGCATCGCGCACATGCCCGCGTCACCCAGATTCGGAATCTTGCTGAGGCCGAAATCCGAGCCGAGGGCCGATTCCAGCGCGGCGAGCTGGCGGAAGTTGTAGTCGGTGGAGTAGTCCCAGTAGCCGGGGCCTTCGTACCACAGGCCGTTGTCCGTGGTGAAATGTTGCATGACCCACGCCACGTTGGTGGTGCCGGTGCGGAGCATCTGCTCGGCCATGGCTTCGCTGTCCGAGCCGAGCGCGAGCGCGCCCATGGCCAGGCCGCCGTTGCAGACGAGGTTCCAGTTGTTGCCCGTCGGCTTGCTCCAACTGACGTTGTTGCTGAACTGGGTGAAACCCGCCGCCAGCCCCTTGGTCTCGATGTTCGTGCGCAGGAAGGTCCGCTGCGTCGCCGTCCAGTAGTCGTACAGCCAATCGTAACCGAGGGCGAAGGTGTGGGTCATCTCGGCCACGTCGAGGAAGTGCACCGGATTCCAATTCGTGAGCGCGCCGGCGTTGGTCAGCTCGGTCCAGGCGCGCGCGCCGAAGTTGGTGTTGCCGGTCATGCGCCAGGCGAAACCAAGCTTGGTGATGCGATCGAGCGTCGCGCGCGCCTCGGACAGGATCGTGCCGCGGTTGTCCGGCGCGTACACGATCAGGGCGTTGGTGAGCGCGTTGGTCGCCTGGTTGTAAATGGTGGTGAACCACTTGGCCGGCTGACCAGTGGGATTGTTCGAGACCTGCTGCTGAAGCCACGCGAAACGCTCCGCCGACGCGAAGAGCCGCGGGTGGCCTTGCGCCAGTGTGTCCAGGAAGTTCGCCTGCGGCGGGATCGGGCGGTCGAGTCCGTTGGGCACCAGAAACGCCGCGTCGATCACGCTGAACGACGCGCCGGAGCCATCGCGCCAGCCCACGGACCAGTGGTCGTCGCCGGCGCCCGCTTTGTGGAGCAGCTCGATGAAATACTTTCGTCCGCCGGAAAGCGTCACGGCGGCCGAGACCTGGTTGGTCTGGCTGGTCCAGGCGCGAAACGCCGTGGCGTTCGTCACCGTGGCGATCAACTGGCGGTTGGCGGGATTGGTGTCCGTGCTCAACCAAAGTTGCGCCGTCTCGCTGGCAGCCACGGCGAACGTGTAGTTGCCGTTGGTCGCCGGCACGAGGTACCCGCTGACCCGGGTGCCGAAATTGTCCGTCCAGTTCGTTGCCAGACACTCCAAGTTGAGCAGGAAGTCACGCCCGTCCGGCCGGGCGGGATAATTCGAGAAGCTCGTGAGCGTGCTGATGGCCGGGCCCGAGAGATTGAACCAATGCTCCTTTAGGATGCCGCCCAATTCGGGCACGATCGTCGTCGGATAAAGCTGGCTCTGCGGAATGACCTCGCGCGCCTGGCTGGGGCTGGCCCATTCGAGCCGCGCGCGCGCGTTGCCGGTGGTCTCGATGAACTCCAATCGCAGATTCACCCGCTGGCCGGCCGTGAGCACGATCTGGCCGGCCAGCACCGAAGTATTGGTGGCGGAAAACGTCCGCACCGCCACCGGCCGGTCGTTTACCCACAGCCGCGCGCCGTCGTCCGCCGTCACGTAGAACGTGTAGGTTTCCGAATAGCGCGGCTCGAGCTGCCCCGCCCACCGCACAGAGAAGTTGTTTGCGCCCAAGGTCCCGATCCCGGGCGAACCTGCGCCCCAGTCGAAATCGATGGTCGGATCGGTGCGGTTGGTCTTGGTGCCGGTGAAGTTGTTCGCGGTGAAATACTCGCCAGTGAGGCCGGTACCAGCGGCAAGCGCTGGCAAGGCCAGACCGGTGGCCGTGAGCAGCAGCGCGATTCGAGTGCCAAGACTCCAGCGATCAGCGGTCGAGCGCATTAGTGTGCTTTGTACCTGGTCACCATGACACAAAGGCATCTGGAGCGCACGCCCATAATCCGCCGTCAAGGCTAAGGCCCGAGCAGCACGCGGTAGAAGCGCTTGAGAAAACCGCCGGCGTTGGTGTCAGTCCAGTTGAACGGAACCGACGGGGGGTTCGTGGACAACAGCGTGGACCAATTGGTGAGGTTGGTGGAACCCTGGACCAACCAAACGCGGTTTGAACCAGCATTGAACAGAAGCTGCACGCTCCCCGCCGCGCCTTTGGCAAGACTCACGATGCCGGGAGCGTCCCTTGGGTCATTTGGATTTGTTCCCGACATCAGAATTTCCACACCGTCTGGGAAGCCATCGCCGTCGGTGTCGGCCTTGTTCGGATTGGTGCCGAACACACTCACCTCGGCCTCGTCGCTGATGCCGTCGCCGTCACTGTCCCTCAGGCGCACGAGACGCAGGCGCGGGCCGAAGTTGGAACCGCCCGCGCCCTCGGTCGAAGTGATCTCGATGGCATCGGGCTGGATGTCGCCGGGCGTCAAGGTATCGAGGTCCACGTCCCAACGCGGGTCCTGCGAGATCAGGATGCTGACGTCGAAGTGGGTGCGCGACTGGAGAAACTCGGTCACATCAAAGAGCCGTTCGCTCTTGCTGGTCGAGGAGGCGACCAACTGCCCGAGCAACGTGGCATTGGTGCCGAAGCCTTGAATCCAATTGTTGCTGATGACGGTGCCCGCGGGCCGGCTCTGCCGGAGATTCGGAGCATTGGACCAGGTGATGGAGCTTTCCGACCAATTGTTGGTCGTGAGTCCATAGACATGTGCCTGCACTGGCGTGCTGGTGCTGACGGTCGAGGCTCGGACGGAAAGCACGGCGAGCTGAATGTCGGGCGGATAAATGGGCGGCAGGCGGAATTTGAGGAAGGCCACGCTGCGGTTGGCGGTGTTGGTGGGATCATTCCGGACGGTGAGTTGCGAGAGGCTGCCGAAATTGGCCGCCTTATTGGTGCCGTCCTTCACGGTGGCATCGTCGGTGGCGGTGATGATCTGCTCGGGCTCCTGCGGTTTGCTTGGCAGCGTGAAGAGCCAGACAGTGCGCGCCGACTGAAAGAGCTGATTGTCCGTGCCGTCGAAAACCGTCTTGTCCGCCGCGATGGTGCCCCACGTCCGCCCGCCACCATAACGATCCTCGCTGACCTCCTCGATCAGCACGCGGTTGCCCACGGGAATGTTCCACGCGGTCGTGTCCACTGTCATGGTCGCGCCGGTCGCAGCCTCGTTGGCGGAGAAGAGGTAGTAGCTCGACACGACCGGATCGAATCCGGCGCGCAGGTCCAGATTGTCAATGCTGCCATTGGAGTCGCGCGTGTAATTCTTCTGCGTGCGGCCCGCGGTGAAGCCCTTGTTGAAGAGTCGCCAGACTTCGCCCGATTTCGTAACGCCGCCGGTGTTGTAAGGTGCGTTGGTGTTGTCCACGTAGTGAAGGCCGTTCTTCTTCACGGGAGACACGTCATTCGTGGCGCCGGCGGTCTGGCCGAACTTGAAAGCGTAGAGTTCCTTCTCAAAATTCTTCACCAACTGCACCACGATGGAGCCGAAGCGCGAATACTTGGCCGGCGAGTCAGGCGATTCGGCGATCACGTCGTAGTCGCCCGCCGTGTGGACATTGAACTCGGAGATGGTGGTCGGAAACCGCGGCTCCGGCGCCATCGCGGTGGTGAGATAACTGCGCAAGCTCGCCAGATCGCTGCCGAACGTGGAGGGCGAGCTGTTGTATTGGTGGTAATCATATTTCTGGATCAACCAGAAGTTCGTGTCAGTAACGCCGAGAAAGTTCAGGTGCCGGTTGGTCACCACCAGATCGCCCCAACCCGCGTCGCCCGTCGCACCACCGGAATTGACCGGGGCGAGGATGATCGGTTCCAAGGACCGGCTGTAGAGCGTGTTGACATCGGCCAGCGCAGATTGGATCGCATCAGAGGCGAGTTGCAGCCGCCGAAGGTAATCCGTTTGCGTCAGCCCGTTGGCATTCGGGTGGTTCGGCTCGTTATACATCTGGTAACGCTGCACGTCGAACTCGCGCAAAGGTAAAAAGCCTGCGCGTAGTAGTGCTGCCAGAGCTCCCACTTGCCAGCCCAGTCGGCCGAGTTGGTGATCGTCAGAAAATCCTGGTCGGCGGTGATATTGGCGAGGATCTGAATGCCGAGCGACCGCATCTCCCGGAAGGCGTGGTTGACGCGGATCTTGTTCGAGCCGGTCAACGTGGTGTTCTGGTAGCGGTTGGTGAGATACGGCCAGTTGATGTAGCTCGTGTTGAGCGGGTCGGCGCGAAGAGCCGTCTTGCGAGCCAGGAAGCCCGCCTGATTGGTCACGCCATCGCCGCGGCCTACGATGTCATCGGTCGCCTCGATCGTGCTGGGGCTGAGGAAAACCCGCGCCCCGTTGACC
The DNA here is from genome assembly GCA_964539075.1 of uncultured Verrucomicrobiota bacterium. Classification (GTDB taxonomy): domain Bacteria; phylum Verrucomicrobiota; class Verrucomicrobiia; order Limisphaerales; family CAZIFU01; genus CAZIFU01. The sequence goes on from CAZIFU010000259.1 coordinate 16,217, forward strand.
CGCGAGTAACGCCACCACTCGGTCGTGTTGCCGCCGGGATAAAAATGCGCGGCGTTGTAGGCAAGGATGTCGGGCGTGCTGCCGAAGTTGCTCGATTCCACCGTAAAGGGGTCATAAAGGGGTCAGGCCAAACAGTTGACAGTTATTTCCCTTGTCGCATAGGCTGCGCGATATGGCCAGAAAGCTTCGCATCGAATATCCGGGAGCGATTTATCATGTCATGAATCGCGGTGATCGGCAGGAGCCGATCTATGAGGACGACTCGGATCGGGAACGGTTCCTTGAGACGCTCGCGGAAGCCTGCCTCAAGACCGCCTGGCTGGTGCATGCCTATTGTTTGATGGGCAATCATTTTCATCTCGTAATGGAGACGCCCCAGGCCAATCTCGTCGCGGGAATGCAGTGGTCTCTCAGCACCTACACCGCGCGGTTCAACCGGCGGCACCGGCGATTCGGGCACCTGTTCAGTGGCCGCTACAAATCACTGGTCGTCGATGGGAGCAGCACGGGCTACTTGCGAACGGTGTGCGAATACGTGCATTTGAATCCGGTCCGAGCCAAACTACTGACACCGGAGCAGCCGTTGCGTGATTATCGTTGGAGCAGCTTTGGGGAATATCTGAAAGCACCCTCGCGGCGACCGGTCTGGCTGCGGGTGGCCCGCGTCTTCGGCGAGATGGGGATTCCGAAGGATAGCACAGCCGGGCGACGGCGTTTCGAGGAGGTGATGGAGGAGCGGCGTGGGGAGGAACAATCGGAGCAATGGAAACCGCTTCGGCGGGGTTGGTGTCTGGGAGAGGAACAATTCCGCAAAGAACTTCTGGAACAGGTGCATGAGATGGCGGGGGCGCATCACTACGGTGAAGAAATCGGCCAGTCGACGGAGGAGAAGGCGTGCCGGATTATTGCCGAAGAATTAGCGAAGTTGAGCTGGGCCGAAGTGCACTTAAGCGAGCGTCGTAAAGGGGACGCCGGGAAAGTGAGGATCGCGCGGCGGTTGCGACGGGAAACGACGGTCAGCAAGCGATGGATTGCCCAACAATTGGCGATGGGGTCGGTGAGCAATGTGACGTTTTGCCTGAGAGCGAGGGGCAGGCAATGACTACTGTCAATTATCCGGCCTGACCCCTATTCGCTCACGGCCCCAACAGCACGCGGTAAAAGCGCTGGAGGAAACTGCCGGCGTTGGTGTCGGTCCAGTTGAAGGGAACGTTGGGCGAATTGGTCGTCAGCAAGTTCGTCCAGTTCGTCATGTTCGTCGTCGCCTGCACGGTGTAGTCGGGGCCGTCGTCGCCATCGATGCGCAGACGCAATCCGCTCGCGACGTTGGATACGGAAAGCACGCGCGGGTCAGCCAACGGATTGACGAACACGTTGAACTGCTGCGTGGCCGCGAGGCTGGGCGCACCGTCGTCGGCGACGCGCACGCGGAACAGGTTGCTCGTGTTGGCCTGCGCCACCGCCGGGCGCCACGTGAGGATGCCGTTGGTCGCGCCGAGCACCGCGCCGGTGGGATTGGTGAGCAAGCTGAAGGTCAGCGCCTGCGTGGCGGGCACCTCGGGATCGGTGGCCGTGTTGGTCAGCGTGAGCGTGTTGCCGGGGTTGATGAGCCGGTTGGAAAGTACGGCGAGCGTCGGCGGCTGGTTGGGTGGCGCGGCCAGCCCCGTGATGGCGCTGGGCTCAAGCAGCCCATTGTAGAGCCGCACGTCGTCGAGCGTGCCGTTGAAGAATTTTCCCGCAGCGCCACTCTGCAGGCTCCCCAAGCGCAAGAATGGCGGCGCCGTGAGCGGGCCTGTCGGGCCGAAGGTGTTCGTGTCGGCTGCGCCGTCGAGGTAAATGGTCAGTACGCCATCGAAGCCGTTGCGCGTGACGGCGACGTGGTGCCATTGGCCGTCGCTCACCGTCGCGGAGGTTTTCAAGGTGGTATCGGGGTCGCCCACGCCAAAGGCCACCTTGCCTTCGAGCAGAGACACGCCGAAGTCGTTCGCGCTTCCGGACACTTCGCCGTCCACCAAGCCGGCGCCGTTATGCCATTGGGTGCCGCTGCCGCCGGAGGAAGTGGTCTTGAGCCAGAACGTGATGCTGAAATTGGTCGCGCCGCCGATGGCACGTGGAATTTGCACGTAGCTGTCGGCGCCGTAGAATTGCAATCCCTGCGTGCCGATTCGGCCCGGGACGAAGGTGGGGCTGTTAAACAATGTCCCGTCGTTGCCATTGCCGCTGGCGTCGAGCGCGTTGCCTTCAAGCGCGTAATACGCATCCGGCCCCGGCGCCACATAGCCCACGGTGATGAGGGTCACTGTGCGAGCGCCCACGATGAGGTTGAAATCGGTCGTGCTGGCCAGCGCGGCGTTGTCGGTGACGGAACCGGTGATGTCCCATTGGCGGTAATTGGCCGGGCCGGTCAGAGTGCCGCGATCGAAACCAAATGCGCACGGGCCATAAACGTTTGTGGTGTTGTTGAGCACCCAGACCACCAGGTTCGTTCCATCGCGGTAGGCACGGGCGATGAGTTTGCCCAACGTGGCCGCGGTGCCGTCGCTGTCGGTCGTGGTCACCGGCCGCGTCCGGGCGGTGCTGGCGGTGAAAGCCTGTTCAATCCCGCCCTTGACGCCGGCACGGGTGTAAGCCCACCAGACGAAGGCGCTCAAACCGGTGTCGGTGCAGTCAAAAAGCGTCGCGAGCGCGACCTCGGCGTTGTCAATGTCGTCGCCGAAGGTTCCATCCCAATGCACCTCGGAATGCCAGTCGGAACGCGTGCCGCCGTCTCCCACGAGGCTCCGAAGGCTCGCCAGCACGCGGTTGCCGGGGTAATAGTGCGTGCCCACGAGGTCCACGTTGGTGCCCCAGCCGCTGCTGATGAGCGTGTTCAGCCAGGTGGGGTCCGGGTTGTAATTTTCCGGCCCGATGAATTGTTTCGGCAACGTAAAGCCACGGCTGACCGCGAGGGAACGCAATTGATTGACGACGCTGTTGTAGGTGCCCGGAGTGATGTCGCCCTCGTTGAATGCACGCTCGTTGTCGATGCCGAGCACGTCAATCGTGAAGCCGTTGGTCTCGATGAACTGCAAATAGTCGGCGAGCAGCAGGGCATACTGCGAAGCAATCACGCCGTTGGCATCCTTGACCCAGGACGGAAAACTATTCTGTCCGTCGAGCTTTTTGCTGGCGAAGAAAATGACGTTGCTGTTGGCGGCCCGCGCGTTGGTCATCGCATAGAGTTGGTCGGCGTAATAGCTGGCGAGCACCACCCCGGACGAGGGATGCGCCGGGTCGCTGGCCGTGCCCCAGATGGGCACGCGCAGAATGCTCATGCGGTCGGTGACAAACAGCGTCTGCGCATAGCTGGGCGTGACGTTGTTGCCGCTCGTGCCTTTGATGTCAAAGCCCCAGTCCGTGATGAGTTGCGCCTCGTCCTCGGGTTGGATGGAAACCGACCCGCCCTTCACCAGCTTGACGCCCGAGCCGCCCGGCACGCCGGTGACAATCAGGTCGTCAAACCAATCGCCCGCGCCCGTGCCGCCCGTGATGGAAATCCGGCTGATGGACTTGGGGCTGCCGTTGTAAGGCAACAGGCTCGAAATCCAGTTGGTCGTGCCGTTGTTCAGCCGGTCCAAGGCGACCGTGTATCCGTTGGTGAGCAGTTGGATTTTCAACGCGCTCATGCTGGCGGGATTGTAGCCGGTGGCCGAGACGCTGATGTTTCGGATGTCGCCGGCGACGCTAAAGTTGGTCCCGAACCAATTTGTGTAATTCGCGCCGTTGTTCCAATAGAGCGCGCCGTTGGTGCCCGCGGGTTGATCCTGATTTGCGAACACTTGCAGGTCGAAGCTCGGATTGCCCAGCGCGTCGTATCCGATCAGGTTGAAACTCTTGCCGGTGCCGGAGGAACTGATGCGCCCGCGCGCGAGCAAGAGCGTGACCGTGACGTTGGATTTGAGCAGCGCGGAAGTAGTGAAGTGGGCCGTGAGCCCGTAGCCGCCACTGCCGTTGCTGTCCGGGCACAACGCTTTCTGCGCAGCTCCGGAGTTGCCGTAAACGTTGACGTTGGTCGCCATCTGATAAATCCAGGAGCCGATGGGGGTCCCGGCGTTCAAGTTGCCCACCGCCGTGTTGGCCTGCACAACCGAAGCTTGAAAATCGGCTTGGAAAACCGTGTCGCGCGGTCCGCCAGGGACACCGGTCACAGTCAGATCGTCGAACCAGTCACCCGCGCTGGCACCGCCCGTGATGGAGAGCTGGCTGATCGCCGTGGGCGCGCCGCTGTAGGGCAACAAACTCGAAACCCAGTCAAAGGTGCCGTCGTTGAACTTGTCCAACGATACGATGTAGCCGGCGGCCGAAAGCTGAATCCGCAGCGCGCTCATGCCGGAGGGATTGTAATTGGTGGCGGAGACATTGATCAGCCGGATGTCGCCCGCCACGCTGTAGTTGGTCCCGAACCAATTGGTATAACTGACGCCGTTGTTCCAGTAGAGTGCACCGTTGGTGCCGGCGGGTTGATCTTGGTTCGCGAACACCTCCAGATCGAAGCTCGGATTGCCCAACCCATCGTATCCGATCAGGTTGAAACCCTTGCCCGTGCCGGGAGAGTTGAAGCGCCCACGCGCCACCAAGAGCGTGATCGTCACATTGGAGCGCAGCAGGAGCGAGTTGGTGAAGTTGGCCGTGAGCGCGTAACCCACGCCGCCCGTGTTGTCCGGGCACAACGCCTTTTGCGTGACCGCCGCGTTGCCGTAGAGGTTGACGTTCGTCGGTGTCTGGAAAGTCCAGAAGCCAATGGCAGTCCCCGCGTTGAGGTTGCCGACGGTGGTATTCGATTCGACCACGGACGATTCAAAATCCGCTTGGAACACCGTGGCCGCCGCGGCGCGCCACCCGGCGCCAAGGAACACCGCGAGCACGAGAAGCAAAAACGGCCGAATAGCTTGCCCGAGATTCAATTCGCCATTTTGTAGCAAGTGCGCACCCGCGTGTCGAGGCAACTCAGGTCCGCCGGCGAAGAGGCGGAGCGCGGGCAGCCTTGCCCGCTGAAATTGCAAAGAGCACACACGACCGCCGCGCGATGCGGAGTGTGAAACCGTTGAATGGCGTTGCGGTGTTGGGAGGCTGCACCCCCTCAGGCAAGGCTGCCCGCGCCCCGACACCGATGCGCCTCACGGGCCGATCAGCACGCGGTAGAAGCGCCAGAGGAAACTGCCCGCGTTGGTGTCCGTCCAGTTGAACGGCGGCGCGGGCGAGTTGGTCGTGAAGAGATTCGTCCAAGCCGTCATGTTCGTGGATGCTTGCAGCGTGTAGTCGGGGCCGAAATCGCCCGTGATGAGCAAACGAAGCTGGTTGTTCGTCAACGTCAGCGAAGAAACCCCAGGCGGATTCAGTTTGGTCACCGTCACCATGAAAATCTGCGTCGCGTTCAGGCTGGGCGTGCCGTTGTCGGCCACTTTCACTTTGACCGGGTTCGTCGAGTTCGTCTGCGCGACGAGCGGACGCCAGACGAAGACGCCGGTGTTGGTGTCGAGTGTCGCGTTCGTCGGCCCGGTCAGCAGGCTGTAGTTCAACATTTGCGGCGGCGCATCGGGATCGGTGGCCAAGTTGGTGACCGTCAGGGTGATGCCCGCGCCAATGGTATAGTTGGACGGCGCGGAAAAGGACGGCGGCGAGTTGGCCGCGAGGCTGAACTTCGCGAGAAAAGTCCGGCCAAAGGCGTTGTTGACGTTGACACTCATCTGAATCGTCGGTGTGAGCTGGTTCACGGTGACGCCCGCGTCAGCGAACGCCACGCCGGTGGCAGCGCGGTTGAGCGTGACCATGATGTTGCCGGTGTTCGTTTGGGTCGGGTCGGCCACGGCTGCTTGAATCTCCGTGGCGGCTTCCTGCACGACCACGGCGGCCTTCTTGTTGACCGTGATGAGGTCCACGGTCGTGACGACGTCGTTCCAGAAATTCGCGGCAACCACATTGAGGGTGGTTTCCTTGACGGCTTGGGCGTTGGTGGAGTTTTCGAGGAGATTGATCTCCGGGGCCGACGCGTAATTGCTCACCTGAGTCGCGGTGAAATTCGGCAGCACCACGTAGGCGTAGGCCGCGTTGGTGGGCTTGACGCCGTGGTCGAGCCACAGGGTGAGGAAATTGTTGGACATAATGGTCGTGGACCCGCCGGTGTTGATGTCCTGCCAGGAGTTCGTCCGGCCTTCGCGCAGCGCATTGAGGTTCGTGCCGCCGGGGAAAAAATAGCCGCCCGCGCCGGCCAACTGGCACCAGGCAATGCCTGTGAGGTTCGACGTCCAGCCGAGGGTCAGCGGCATGTTCGTGCCGTTGACCACAAAGCTGTTCGTGTTCGACGTGCTGAGTTTGCGGTTTTCAATCGTGGTTTGGATGGCGGTGTTGCCGGACGACGTGATGCCGGCTCCGAGGCAGACCACTTCGTCGTCGAACAGGAACCAGGATTTTTTCGCAGTGAGCGGGCTGTTGTAGGCGTCGAGTTCCAGGCCGGCCACGCCGTTGGTGAGCAGCGTCGCGCCGCCCACCCAGCTCTTCGAGCTGAGGTAACTTTGCCCGGAGGCGTCCGCGCGCGCGGCGGTATCCACGGTCGTGCCCGGCAGGCGGTAGGGGTCCACGGTGGGCCAGAAGTTGCTGTTGAACTGTCCCAGGTCGCTGTTGTAGAGGTAAGTCACGCCGTCGCCGGTGAACCAGCCGTGGAGATTTTCGCCGTTGATGGATTCGTAATTGTAGATGCGGCTGGACGACATGCTGACCGCGAAGCCCCAGCCGGGCCGCAGATGCACCGCCTGGTCCATGCTGGCGAAGGTCCAGTGGCCGAGCAGTTCGCCGCGCGGAGCGGTGTTGGGGTCGGCCATCAGTTGCTTGGCCGCGGTCAACAACGGCAGCGGGCAGTTGTTCGTGAAGTTGCGGAAGGTGTCCACCTGCGCCCAATACTTCACCATCCGGCGCATCCGCGCCGCGTCGCTCGTCGGTGCAAACTGCGAGATTTCCAGGATGGACTGGATGATGCCCGCGCCGACGGCGTGGTCTTGCGAGCTGCTGCGGCTGATGGCCCGCCCGCGCGACATGTCCATCATCGCGCCGAAGTAGATCAGCGGCTCGTAGGAATCATAGACCCATTGCACCACGTTGCTTTGCGCCGGGTCGAGGCAAGCCCACGCCGAGCCTTGCAGCCAAAAAAGCGCGTCGGCCACGTCGCCGAGCAACACCGAGCCATAGCTGCCGTTGTAGGGATGGCGCGTGTGCTGGATAAACGAGCCGTCCGTGTAAAACCCGTCGCCGCTGGTCACATAAACAAACAACTGGCTCAACGCGTCGCGCGCCGAGAACAGTTTGTTGGCGTCCTTGACAACGGCCCCGCGCACGCCGACGACCTGGAGCTTGTCGGCGCGATTGGCGCCGGTGAAGGTGCCCGAGGTGCCGTTGTTGGTCGGCGAAGGCGTGAAGTGGTCCACGGCGTTGAGCGAGTTGGTCAGGTCGGCGGGCCAAAGCGCGTCGTACATCAGCACGGCCGTGTCGGTGACGTTGAGCGGCGTGCCGATCTCCCAGTCGTACCAGTTGTCGTATTCGGTCTTCGCCTCGTTGTATCGGTTGGTGTACATCCAGCCCAGGCCGTCCGCGATGGCGGCGCCGAGCGAGGCGTTGCTGCGCAGGCTGGAGCCGTAGGTCGCGAAAGCGAGGGCCATCGCGCGCAGGCGGCTGTAACCGGAGGAAATCTGCCCCGAGTCCGTCGTGCTGGTCAGGTCACTCCACAAATGGGTGCGGGTCGGCGAGGTGTCCATCTTGAACCACCAGTTCGTGGCGGAGTTGGTGATGCTGGCCAGGCGACTCTTCACGGTGCTGTCGGCCAGGTCGAAGTTCGTGCCCCCGGTCAGGATTTGCCACCACTTGATCCGCAGGGAATCAAACTCGTCGCTGGCCGCGCTGATCTGGAGGTTGTCCACAAAGAAAGGCGTCGTCACTCCCGTGCCGGCGTCACTGAAGCCCAGTTCATCGAACCGGTAGGTCAACACCGAGGCCGCCGCCACGAGGCCGGTGGCCGCCAGGCCGTTGTCGAGTTGCGCGGTGAAACTCAGGTCGTCGTTGGGCTGGCGGGTGATTTGGTAAAGGGCCGTGTGCTTGCCCGTGCTGCTTTCGAAAGAAGCCCCACTAGCGCCGAAGTTCGCCGTGTGGCTGGGCGAGCTGCCCCCCAGGATATCGTTGCCGGAATTCTCGCTGTAAACACTCGTGGCCGTGCCATTCGTGCCGGGATTGGTCTGAAAACCGTAGCCCAGATCGTCGTCGCGAATGCCGCCGCTGCTGGCATCGGCGCTTTGGCGCGTGCCCAGCGTGTGGTAGAGGCCGACGCGGAAGGCGGCGGTGAGGTTCGACGGCGCGCTGGTAAAGCGGTAATCGAAGCTCAACGTGATGAAGTCGCCGGCGTTGGTCAGCAGGACGGGCGGGAAGTAAGCGAGGTATTTGTTGAATCCGGCGACGGGCGAGAACAGCAGCGCGTTGCCCGTGCCGAGGCCCGCCGAATCATCCGCCACCGTGAGCGTCGAGCCGGAGGTTTGTCCCTGGTAATAAACCAGTCCTTGGAGATCGCCGCCATTGGTGTTCGACCGGCTGCCGTCGGTGAACGGGTCGCTCACGAGGAGGGCCGCTTGCGTTCCCGCCGCAGCCAAGGCGAGCCCAAACAGTGCCAGCAAGCGGGCTTTAAGGAGCTGAGATCTGAGCCAGTACACGACCCATCACCATAGCGAAACTTTGCCACGATGGCGAGCAGATTACGGCCCGAGCAACACGCGGTAAAAGCGCCAGAGGAAATTACCCGCATTGGGGTCCGTCCAGTTGAACGGCGTCACCGGCGAGTTCGTCGTGAAGAGGTTCGTCCACGTCGCCAGATTGGTGGACCATTGCAGCGTGTAGTCGGGACCGAAATCGCCCGTGATGAGCAGGCGAAGCTGGTTGTTCGTCAACGTCAGCGAAGAAACCCCAGGCGGATTCAGTTTGGTCACCGTTACCATGAAACTCTGCGTCGCGTTCAGGCTGGGCGTGCCGTTGTCGGCCACTTTCACTTTGACCGGGTTCGTCGAGTTTGTTTG
>CAZIFU010000260.1:0-12391 GCA_964539075.1 uncultured Verrucomicrobiota bacterium
GCAAAAAACCCGCGAGGGAACTGTGATGCCGCGACTGGTCATCGGAGCGACGAGGACGGTTCGAAGCGCTCGATTCATCTCATCCGGGCTGACGATGACACCGGGGCGCGTCTTCTGCATTTCAGCGCCGACGGTCGGGTCGAGATTCACCAGCCAGACTTCAAAGCGATTCATTTCACCACTGCCATCCCTTGGCGTCCCATGTGCCCGGAGTCTCGCGGAACGCCTGCAACTCCTGGGAGTCGCGATCCACGTCCGCGGCCTCAACCTGTCTGAAGGCTTCGTCCCATCCCGCGCGCGCTTTCGATCCCACGGGTCGGACAACGAGCGCGCCTTGGTCCAAGCTCACGTCCACGGCTTTACCAGCCGGAAACCCGGCGGCTAGCTCCGTCGGAATCGGAACGGCGAGGATGTCCCCCACGTTGATCGTCTTGGTGCGCATGACTGAAGAGTAGCGGTTCAGCGAGATTTTGCCAGTCGTTGTTCACACTTCCGCATCCGTCACGGCGCCGAGGTGGGCGCGGTTGACGAGGTGCGCATACTTGGCGAGCACGCCGACGGTGTAGCGGGGCCTGGGTTGCATCCACGCCTTGAGGCGCTTCTTCAATTCCGCCGCGGGGAAGTCGAAGTTGTTGGCGCGCGCCTCGGCGTCAATGGTGACAGGCGCTGTATCTTGACGATGCCTTCGCTTGACTCAGACGCTGACCACCTGCGGACGAGGGAACCGTCCGTGAACGGCATCATCAACCCAGATGTCCTCATCCAATTCCTCCCAACGCAGGGCGCGGCCTTGAACGCGGAGTTGGACCTTTTCGAGCAGTTGCTGCGGGGCCTCGGCGAGCAGCGGGTATTTGGCGGCGGGAAAGCTCACCAGACGCTGGTCGGCCAGTTCGAGCCAGATACGGCGGCCTTCGACCCAGCACCGCAGGGCGGTCGAGACCAGAGATGAGTCATTGCTGCCCATGAATTGAAGTATAAGCCTGAAGCAGTTTCGTGCAATGTTCTTCTACGAGTCGCTGAATGTCGCGCAGTTCGGTGGCACTGAACCCGTAGTTCGCAGCCAGGCCCACCGGCCGCAACCAGTACTTGGCCTCGTTATCGTCGCGCGCCACGTGAATGTGTGGCGGCTCGCTGCCTTCCCGGCTGTAGAAGTGGAAACGGTAAGGCCCGATGCGAAGAATTGTCGGCATTGCAACATTTTCGCCGGGCTCGCCGCCATGTCAAACTTTTGCCGGGACGGATGGAATGTTGCCGTCCCTGTCCAGGAGTTCAACGCGCGCATCACGTCCCTCCCGGTTCACAACTCCGCATCTGCTACCGTACCGAGGCGGGCGCGGTTGACGAGGTGCGCGTACTTCTCGAGCACGCCGCAGTCATTCGGCTCGGCGAGGGTGAAGCCGTTGGAGGTCTTGCCCACAACGACCGTTTTCGCGTCGGCCCAAACCAGCCGCGATACGCTTGCAGCGCCCGAACCGGATTGCCGGGCGGTCTGCGCCACCCCTCTTCAATTCTTCGGCTGATACTTGATCCACATCGGCGAGGCCCAGACCAGTTCGCCGTCCTTTTGCTCGCCGCGCACGTAGTAATAGCTCGTCTTGCCCGCCTCGGGTTTTGGATCGGTCCACGTCGCGTTCACCTCGGACTTTTCGGGCGTGTCGAGCGGGATTTCCACGTCGTCCTTCACGAGCGTAACCTTCGCGAACGGCCCGGTGCCGATGAGTTTGATGCTGACCTTCGGCGGCTCGCTGCTGGTGAACTCGTCGCCCATCATGTGCTCCTTGCCGCCCGACTTGGAGCGGAAGTCGGCGATGATGTTGTCCGTGGAGCCATAGACGTGCCGCTGCTGCATCGCTTTGTGGACGGCGTCGCGTGAATTGTTCTCGGCAAAAACCAGCGTGTAGCTGATGTGGGTGGAACTGTGGTCGCTGCTGGATTGGAAGGCGAGGCGGTAACCTTTCAACAGCGCCAGATTGACAAAACCCTTCGGCTCCCAGCCGCCGATGGCGTCGTCGGCCGTCGGGCAGCGGGGCGCGCCGGGGCGTTCGTAATTCTGCCGGCAGCCCTGGTAAATCTCCACAAACGGTTCCACGACCGGATCGTTGTCGCGCCAATCCGTGCCCATGCTGGTCGCGCTCGTGTGCGAGGCGCAGATGCCGTTAAACAGGTGCAGGTATTTGTAGAGCATCTGCGTGTCGGGCGCGTGGCCGGGAGCGTCGCGGTCGCTGCGGGGCAGACGCGGCAGCGTGCGCACGCCGCGCTGGGTGAAGATGATGTTGCGATGGCCTTCGGGATAACTCACGCTGCGCTCGTAGGTGAAGAACGGATCAAAGGAGCCGGGCAGATGAAACGCGTCGGTCGTCTTCTGGGTGAGCCACCACGGATACTCGCGATGCCCGCCGTTGTCGTGGTCGCCGCAGCCGAGCCAGTCCATCGCGGCCACGTCAATCGCGTAACGCCACATGTCTTCCAGCGGCCCGTCGTTGCCGCCGTCGCCGCTGATTTCGGTGTGCCGATGGAACTCGCCGCGTGAGATGCGCAAATCCTTGCCGGCGATGTTCGCGCGATAGGCGCGGATGCGCTCGACGTCGGCGCGTTCCTTGACCGTGTAGGCGGCGGGTTGCGGGTGAGCAACGGGCGCGTTGGCGGCGGGCTTCAAACTGGCGGCGTGCGGTTTCGCGGGCAGTTCAATCCGGCTCAGATAGAGGTCATTGTCGAAGGGGTCCTGCCCGTCGAGAATGCCGAGGGGGTTGCTGCCACGGCGCTCGATGTGGCGGTCCTGCCGATGATCGCTGGAGTGCGCGACGAGCACGCCGCCCTCGGGCAACGGCACCACGGCGGGCGTGTTGTAGAGGAGGTTGTCCGAGTGCGGCACGAGAATGGGGCCGGTCCATGATTGGCCGTCGTAATAGGCCGCGTGATTGAACCAGAGAGAGCCGATCTGGCTGCGGAAATCATTCTGGCGGCCGCGGGCGAAGAGCCAGACACGCCCCGCGTTGTCGCAAATGAGGCGTGCAATATTGTTGTGCGGCAGGTTCCGCTGCGCTTCGGCTTCCTGGCCGACTTTGCGCGATTCGCCTTGCGGCTCGATGGCTGGCACCCGCTGGTTGTTGATGCGGCGGCGAACCTGCGCGCCGGGCAACGCTCCGGCCAGGCTGCCCTCCGGCTCGAACCACTGGCCGCTCTTCAAAATCGCCAGCCCGATCTGCCGGTCGCGGTAGAGCCCGATGCCCTTGTCGCGCACGAGCGCGCCCCAATCTTTGCCCCAAGAGGGGCCGCTCTGCTCCCACGCGATCCACAGCGCGCCGGCCTGGTCGTAGGTCAACGCGGGACGCGCTTCGTAATCCTCTGAGTTCGCCGCAGGGCGCGGCTCGCCGGCTTTGCCGTCGGCGTCGAACTCGCGCAGCCAGACATCGTAATCGCCCTTCTCGTACGTGTCCCAGGCGATGGCGACCTTGCCGCCGGCTTTTGCCGAAGCGGCGGCGATGGCCGGCGCCCAGCAGTTGCGGGTCTGCGTGCTCGCCGCGATTTCCTTGCTCCAGCCGTTGCCGTCCTGATGGCGGACGAGGATGCGGAAAACATCGTTCTGCGCGCCCTGCCAGGCAATCCACACGCGGCCCTTCGCGTCGGTGGCGGCCACGGGCCACACGTCATTTTCTTTGCTGTCAGAAATTTTTTGCGGTTCGGAGAGTTTACCGTCCTTGAACGAGCGCGCCCAGATGTCGAAATTGGCCTGGGGATTTTTCGGGTAAGGCTTGTAGGCTTTGTTCTCGGACCAGAAAATCCAGACGCGCCCGTCGCCGTCCACGGCCAGGGTGTCCTTGTAGATGTCCGCACCCGCCCCCGTGACGGCGATGGCCTGGCCGGGTTGGCCGCCTTTGACGGGGAGCAGCCATAGCTGGTCGCCGCCGGGCGCTTTGGCCAGGAAGGAGAGGTCGCCGGGTTCCTTGTCCCATGTGCGCGAACGTTCGTCGCGATCTATGCCCGGTGTGAAGGCGACGTAGGTCACATAAATCGTCCCGTCCGGCGCGATTGCCGCGCCCGGATAATCTTCGTCCGTGCGCACGCTGGTCAACGGCCGCGACGCCGCGACGCGCTCGACTTCCACTGCGCCATCGAGTTTTCCGACCATTTTGCCGAAGGGAATATCGGAAAGTTTGAAGTTGAAATTCCCTTTCTCGGTCTTCACCTCGACGAGCGAATCCTCCGTCACCCCGGCGAGGGAAAGAATCACGCCGTTGTCGGCCAGCGCACCACCGGCTCCGCCGCCCTTGGGAAAACCGCCGGCCTTCGGCTGGCCGCCGCCCTTGGGTTGGCCACCAGCCTTGGGCGGGAGCTGACCTGCTTTCTTCTGCGCGTTGCTGCGCAGGCCCAGAGTCGCTGCGGGGCGGGTCGAGGCCTTCCAACCGGTGGTGCCCTCGACAGCGTCGGTCTGCTCGAAACGCCAGCCGCTGAGGAGCGTGACGCGCCCCGGCGAGACGGTGACGGTGCCGTCCCAGACGGTGTTGGCGTTATCGGTCAGGCCAAACCGGATGCGCACGCCGACTTCGGCGGCCTGTGCGGTGACAACGAAAAGGCCCAGAAAAATAGTGACAAGGAATGTTTTCATAGATTGGAAGTGAGAAGCGCAAACGCAACCCGGCAATGGAACATGCGGTGAAACTAGCAACCCCGGCGGCGTTTGGCGACATATTTTTTACACCGATCTGGTGAGGCGCCGCACCATTAACCCGGAGTAACGACGATGCACCTCCTGCTCGGTTACTGGCGCAGTGGTGTCTTAATCTTAATCCTAATCCCAATCTTAATCGCTTGCCGGTCAGAGATTATGAGTAAGAGCAAGATTAAGATTAAGACACTACCTCTGGCACCGCGACCTTTACACCCTGCACCGCAACGTCTATCCTGACCGGCTGTGACCGTTCAGAACAAAACGCGCGTCGTCATCGGCATGAGCGGGGGAGTGGACTCCTCCGCGGCCGCGGCGCTGTTGCAGCAGCAAGGCTACGACGTGATCGGCATCACGCTCAAGCTCTGGCCGCAGGACTGCGTCTCGCGCGCCGAGGACAAGTGTTGCGGCCCGCAGGCGGTCGCCGACGCCCGCGCCGTGGCCCACAAACTCGGCATCCCGTTTTATCTCGTGGACGAGGCGGAGGATTTTCAAAAGCAGGTCATCCACTACTTCGCCGAGGAATACAAGGCCGGACGCACGCCCAACCCGTGCGTGATGTGCAACGAACGCCTCAAGTTCGGCAACCTCATCCAGCGCGCCCGCCAGCTCGGCGCCGAATACATCGCCACCGGCCACTACGCGCGCCTCGCCCGGCGCGACGATGGCCGCGTGCTGCTCCGGCGCGGCCGCGACCTGCGCAAAGACCAGAGCTATTTCCTCTTCTCGTTAAAGCAGGATCAACTGGGCCGCTCGCTCTTTCCGCTCGGTGAACTCAGCAAGAGCGACACGCGCGAAGTCGCCCGCGACTGCTCGCTCAAGACCGCCGGGAAGGAGGAAAGCATGGAAATCTGTTTCGTGCCCGACAAGGACTACGGCCGCTTCCTTCAACAGGCGAAGCTGGTCCAGAAACACCGCGGCGACATCGTGGACGGGCATGGCCGGAAGCTTGGCGAGCACGACGGCATCGAGTTCTACACCATCGGCCAGCGCAAGGGCCTCGGCCTCTCCTCGCCCAAGCCGTTCTATGTCATCGAACTCGATGCCGTGAACAACCGCGTCGTGGTCGGCGATGAGGCGATGCTCGACCGCGAAGAGTTCGCCGTCGAACGTTGCAATTGGATTCCGTTCGACGAACCGCCGGCCAGCCTCGAAGTCACGGCGAAGATTCGTTACAATCATCCCGGCACAACGGCGACGGTGACACCGACGCCCGGCGGCGGTGCGAATGTGAAACTGCACACGCCCCAACGCGCCATCACACCGGGCCAGGCGTGCGTGTTTTACCAGGACGATTTGGTGGTCGGCGGCGGCTGGATCGCGCGCGCCTGAATTCGGGGGGACGAGCTGCGCGAGTCCCTGACTGATTCTGAAAACGAGTGTGGGACTCGCGCAGCTCGTCCCTCCGAATTGTAAAAATGAAATCTGCCCGGCAATTCTCCCTCGTGCTCGTCACCGCGCCGGACCTCAAGGTGGCTCGCCGGCTCGCCCGGGCGGCGCTCAAGGCTAAGCTCATCGCCTGCGCGAACCTCATCCCGAAAATCGAGTCCCACTACTGGTGGAAGGGCAGGCTGGAGAAAAGCGGCGAAGTGCTGCTGTTGCTCAAGACCCACCGCGCCAAATTGCGCGCGCTGGAAATCCTCCTGATCGCCCGGCATCCCTACGACACGCCGGAGTTCCTGGTCTTCCCCGTCGGCGCGGGCAACGGGCGCTACCTGGACTGGCTGGCGGCGAGCTTGCGGCAGGAGCCGGGGTGACGAGCCTTTGATTTTTTCCGTGTTCCGGGTTCCAGGTTCCGTGTTGGAGTGAGCCTCTTGACGTCGGCTGCTACAAGGCTTTGATCTCCGTGTGGAGCCACGCGCGGGCGTAGGCCCGCCAGCGTTTGGCGGTCGGCTCGGAGATGCCCAGCACCTCGGCGACTTCGGCGAATGGCAGGCCGGCGAAGTATCGCAACTTCACCAGTTCGGCCTTCTGCGGATCAATGGCGGCGAACTTTTCCAGCGCTTCGTGGATGGCGAGCAATTCGTCATGGTTGGACGGTGCGGCGATTTCCAATCCGGCGATGTCCTCGCGCGACTGGCCGCCGCCGTGGCGGGCGGCCTTCTTGCGGCGGGCGTTGTCAATGAGGATGCGGCGCATGGCTTCGGCGGCGGCGCCGAAGAAGTGCGCGCGATTTTGAAACTGCGCCTGGCCATCAGGCCCGGCGAGCCTGAGCCACGCCTCGTGGACGAGCGCGGTGGGCTGGAGCGTGTGGTTGGCATTCTCCCGCGCCATCTTCGCGGCGGCGAGCTGGCGCAGTTCCTGATAAACGAGCGGGAGCAAATCCTCCGCGGCCTGGGGATCGCCCTGGCCCACGGCATCGAGCAGGCGGGTCACATCGCTCATGGTGATGCTCGTGTCGGCGGTCAGAGCTTCGGCACCGTGCGGCGGATTTCCTCCAGCAACGCCCGTGTGCCGTGCCGAGTGCACCAGCCCTCGATGTAAGGCCAGTCGAGCTTGTCACCCTGCACGCCCATCACGGCGCGCACGTCGTCCTGGTCACGACTCCGCCCCCACCGGACTTTCATGATGATCACGTCCTCGGGCGTCGGGAGCCAGATTCGACGTTCATACGCACTAACCGCCACGCGCCGCTGGAAACGAGCCTGGTCATGCGGATCGTTCGAGAGCAGGAACAGTTCGACTTTGAAGGGACTCCGCGTGTGCTGGATCAACTGCCGGTAAGTGCCTGTGTTGGTTTCGAAGGACAACTGCGGATCGGCCTCGAAATCCGCTCCCAGCTTCGCCATGAAATCACGCCCCACTCCGCCGGGCAGTTCCACCACGAAATCCGCGTCCTTGGTCGATCGCGGGATGCCGTAGAAATTGCTGGAGAACGAACCGGCCAGCAGATAGGCGATGCCCGACGACGCGAGCGCATCGGCCACGCGCACCATCAGGCTCGCTTCGGGCGTCACGGGCGGGCCTCCAATTTGCGTTGGTATTCCAGCCGCTTGTCCAGAATGCGCCGCTGTTCCGCTTCATCCGCCTCGGGGAACTGATTCCGGATTCCGGCCATCGTGATGGAACAGGCGTAATCAAAAAGTTCTTCACCCAGCAACAGCTTTTGCTCCGGCGGCATCGCGCGCGCCTCGCGCAACTCCTCGCGATACAACTCATCGATCAGCCGTTGCGTCTCCGGAGGCGGCGCGTAAGGCGGGGCTTGTTCTCGCAGCGCGTCAGGCTCATGATCCGGCGTCATGGGGTGCATTTCAACAGGCCGCCGCCCCGTTCGCAAGCGCGCCAATGGTCCGTCCAAAAGCGCCAGAAGACTGGCGCAGTCCAAGACGCTGGCGCCGGCTTCGTTGCCCACGGACTCGCGCCAGCGTCTTGGAGTGCGGCGGCCCTCCGCCGCTCCCCCTCCACCTCGGACACCGCCCGGTCGGCGGCGGACCTCCGGCGCTCCCGGAGCCGCCGCCAAGGTTCGACTTCGGGGGGTGCGGGCGGGCGGAAATGGGGTCGCTGCCGCGCCTTCGGACGCTCATCCCGCGCGGCGCGGGGTCGCTACCGGACGGCGGAGGAGCCACCCCGGACGGCGCGTTAGCCATACCATTTGCCGGAGGCGGGACCCCGCAGCGTCCGGTAGCCATACCATTTGGCGGAGCGGAGACCCCGCCGCGCGCGGGGGCCATACCATTTCATCCGGGGAACGCCCCCATTTGGCGGAGTGGACACCCCGCGACGTCCGGGGTCCATACCATTTGGTGGACTGGCCACCCCGCAACGTCCGGTAGCCATACCATTTCGCGCGGGGAAGACCCCTTTTCGCGGAAAAGGGCTGGTTTTGGTGAAAATGAGGCTCTGGTCGTCTCGCGGCCCCTCCCGCCAGCCAATTTCCCCGCGTCCAGCCGCTTCACCTTCACCGGGGACACCACCCAGTCGGCGGCGGTGGCGGCTCCGGGCAAAGTCCCGCCGGGACGGGCGGAGGGGAGCCGAAACCTCCGGTTTGAAACGACGGGGTGCTGCGGAAAAATCACAGCCGCTTCACCTTCACCGCGGACACCGGCCGGGTTGCTGAGTCGCGAAGCGCATGGATTGCGCCGGCCTGAGCCGGCGCTGTCGGTGGGGATGAGACGGAAAGAAAAGCTCCGGCTGGGGCCGGAGCACTCCATGCGCTGACGCGAGGCCGGATACCCCTCGCTTGCTTTTCCGCGTCCAGCCGCCCGCGCGCGCCTCAATCTCCCGCCTGGCAGGGAAGCCGGAATCAATGAAATCGGAATCGGTGCCCGCCGCCGTGACCGGATGGATCGTGGAGTGGCCACACCCGCTGCGCCAGAGGAGGCCTGGAACTGCGGGAGGGTTGGAGCATCTGATGATTGATGGATCAACCAGCCCTTCCGTTTCTCCCCCATCGCCGTGGGATTCTCCCCGACGGGTCACACGTCCGCGCGCCTTTCGTCGGCCGCGAGTATCTCCGGCCCGCATCCGTGGCGCCGTCAAATGAGACGGAAACGGGCGCGTCACGGCCGTGACACCGGCAAACACGCCTCATTCGGCCGCGTCACGGGCGTGACACGCACGAATGAGCGTCGTTTGGAGGGCGTCACGGGCGTGGCACGGACATCTCAGACTTAAACGCGCATCCCACGGCCGTGACACTGGCGTTGCCGCCTCATTTGTCAGCGTCACGGCCGTGACACGCCCGGATGAGCCTCGTTTGCCCGCGTCACGGGCGTGGGACGGCCAAAAAAGCCGCCCATTGCCGAATTACGCCCATTTTCTCCCTTTTCACCGGAGCGCGGCTGGCTCGGCCTTCTCGGAAACACTGACACCCGGCTAAAGCCGGAATGTTGCCGTTGAGTTTGGGGAGCACGCCCGCCCCGGGCGTTGCCAACCGGCGCCCTCGCCGGTTGGCGGGTCGGAGGGGGAAAACCGCTGGTTTTTGAGGGAATACGGCTCCCGGACGGCAAAACGGCGATCCCGGCAACCTCCGGGCTTACTTCCTCCGCGTCCACCCGCTTCACTTCACCTCGGACACCAACCCGACCGGTGGCGAAGTCAAGGGGGCACGGGCGAGTTCATTCAATCAATACCCAAGCGTTCGACGCCACTCCTCGTCGCTTGTGCGCCGCATACTGTTAATCATGGATCCTCTTCTTTCTCTCTCGGTGCGACTCCAATGCCCATCATACATCGCTGGCCCTCGCGTCGCGGAAGCAGGGCGGATGACCGGGTTCGGTGCTGGATCGGTCAGTGAGTCAGACATGGAGGCGCAGCCGCTGCCGACGAGACCAGCCAAGACAAACAGCCAGATGCATTTTAAGGTTTTCATAGGCGGGTGAAGCGGTCTGACATTGAATTTGGAAACCCCGGCAAAGGGTTTTGGCGGCGACGGTGGATTCATGGTTATTTGCTCTCCGCGCGCTTCTTCGCGTCGTAGTCCTTCCAAAACTCCTCGGTGGATTTGTCGGGCAGGCGGGTTGTCGTGTCCTCGTAGAAGCCGAGGCGCGTGAGCTTGGGGAAAGCGCGACGGTCGCGGAGGAATTCGTAGTTCTGCGCGTTCGGCGGGAGCGTGAGCGACGTGAGGTCCTTGGCACCGGCGAGGGGAGAAACGTCGGTGAGTGCTTTGCAACTGTGCAGCCGCACGTAGGTTAGCGGCATCCCGCGAACCACGGAGAGTTCGGCCACCGGGGTTCCGCCCACATGCAGGACGGTGAGCGCCATTCCCTCCAGCGGCCTGAGGTCGGCGACCTTGGTGTTGTAGAGCCGGAGTTGATCCAGTGGCAGGCCGATCAGCGGGGTGAGATCGGTTACGGCGGTGTTGCCGATGGTGAGACGGCTGATGGGCGCGCCCTTGAAGATGGAGCAATCGCTGAACTCCGAGGAGTTGATCGTGACCGACCAGAAGCCCGTGGGTTTTCCGGCCGGTTTGGCGGCGGCCTGTTTGCCTTTCGTCTTCTTGCCTTTCGATTGTCCGCCCGACGATCCCTTGGGTGCGGCGATCTCCGGCATCTCTCCGACGATCTCGGTGGCGGTGTAGCTGACTCCTGCGTCGTCCAACCTGTGCCTCCACGCGAGACTTTCCCGCGTTTTTTCCCACGATTCCCAGAATGCCTTGGCTGTGGAGTTGGGAAGCCACAGTGGATCGCCGGTGGATTCAAACGCCAGCATCCGCAGCCCGGTGAGGTTGCGCAGCGCTTCGATATTGCGCGCCTGTATTGGCACGGTGAGCTTTTCCAATGTCGTGATGCCGGCAATGACGGCCACGTCGGTGATGTTCGCGCAGCCTTGGAGATACAGTTCTTTGAGCGGCAGGCCACGGAGCGGAGTAAGATCGCCGATGAGGGATCCCGAAAGGCGCAAACTCTCGAGCGGCATGCCGCGGAGCGGTCCGATATCGGCGACCGGGTTGCCCGAGAGCGACAGACTGCGCAGCGGGAGGTTACGGATCGGCGAAACATCCGCGACCTTGCAGTTGGGAAGTATCAGTTCGCTGACCGGGGCATTCTTGAGAAAGGAGAGGTCGCTGAGCGACTGTTTTTCAATCTGGAGGCGGTAGGTGAGGTCGGGCAGCTTCGTTATCGAGAACTCGAATCCTGTCTTGCGGATGGCTGGGAGAAACGTCTGCTCGCGATCCCAAGCGTCCCAAAAGATTTTCTTCGGCTGGGTGGCGCGGGACATCATCCAGCGATCGGCCTCGCCCCCCCTCGTGGCCGGATCCGCCTGAATCCACTGGAGCCGCGGGTGGTTTCGCAGCGCGCCGATGGCGGCCAGATCTTCATCGGGCAGGGTGCGAAAACGCTGCGGCAGAACCAGGCGTTCGAGCGACTTCATTTTCGCGAGGAAGGCCAACCCACGGAGGCCGTTGCACTGGCTGAGATGCAGCCTTTTCACGGGCGCGTCGGCGAGAAAGGAGAGGTCTTCCACCAGCGCGTTTTCCAAATGCAACTCCTCCAGCGGTGCGCCTTTCAGCGCGGAGAAGTCGGTGATGGAACTGGTGGAAGCGGTGAAGTCCACCAGCGGCATCCCTTTCAGCGGCGTGAGGTCGCTCACCTCGGTGAAGTGGATACTCAGTCTTTTCAGCTTCATCCCAAGCAGCGGGGAAAGGTCCCTGACTCTTGTGCTGGTGATTTGAAGATCCTCCAGTGGCAGGCCCTGAAGGGGCGCGAGGTCGATGATTTTAGTGCTGTCGAGATCGAGGTAAGTGAGCTGGCGGAAGTCGCGCAGGGGAGTGAAGTCGGTAAGATCCTTGCATTTCCAAAGCGTGAGGCTGCCCAGCGGCATCCCGGCCAGCGGCGCGAGGTCGTTGATCTTTGAGTCCGTGAGATCGAGTTCCAGCAGGCCGTCGTCGCGGACGGTCAGTCGTTCTTTGAGCGGCTTGTCGGCGGAAACAGGCAGATCCTTGAGCCGCTCCAGCCAGAAGGCGACCATGATTTCCTTCTCCCGGCCCAGGGGGCGCGCCACCGGCATCAGCTCCGCCGCCGGGCGCTGCTGGTTCAGCATCGCGAGGTGGAGTTTGCCGAGGCTTTCGAGGGTGAGCTTGCCGTCCGTCTTCAGCGGTGCGGCGAGCAGTTCGTCGCAGAGTTTCGCTGAAGCTTCGGCCCGCGCGTTGCCGGGCTGCACGCGCAGGGCGTCGCGGTAAATCGCGGCGGCATCGGCGAGCCGGAGCTGGCACTGGAGCAGGTCGGCCTTTTGCACGAGAAACTCGGCGGCGTCAGGCCGCAGTTTGATGGCGTAGTCGAGCTT
>CAZIFU010000261.1:0-9011 GCA_964539075.1 uncultured Verrucomicrobiota bacterium
TGAAAGGAAACCAGCTTCAAATTCATCCCCGCAGCCAATTCGGCGGTGCGTTGGATGTTCTTCCAGTTCTGTTCCCACGTGGCGTCCGGCACCAGCCCGCCGGTGCGCCGGATGGATTCCATCGTCGAATAATCTTCGCCCACGGTGCCGAACATGCCGGAGACGAGCGTGATGCCATTGCCGGCGCACAGGCGGGCCGTCTCGACCCAAATCTCCGGCTGCTCGCGGATCGGGTCGAGCGCGATCTGCACACGCAAAATGTGAATCGCCTTGAGCTGCTGAATCAGCGCGCGCAGCGTGGGCGGTCGCAGCGACCAACTGCAAACGGCCAGGCGCGACACGATCGAAGGGGCTGCCACGACTCAATCGGAGCGCAACCTGACTCCCTTGAGCCGTTCCACGAACTCGACGAACCCGACGGCTTGTTTGCGCAGCCGGTCCACCAACTCAGGGTCTTTGAGGCGGCCGTTGTCGTCCAGCAGGTCGTTGATTTTCGGCAGGAAAACCCGTTCCGGGAAGAGCAGGGCATTGCGATAACCGAAGATCATCTGGAGTTGCTCGACAGGCCGCAATGCGCCCCAGACGCCCGCGGCCAGGCCGACGAAACACACCGGCCGTTTCTCGAAGCTCTCCGGGAATTTGAGCATGTCTATGAAATATTTCAAAATGCCGGGGAGGCTCCCGTTGTATTCCGGTGTGACCACGACCAGGCCGGACGCTTTGAGGACGGCGTCGGCGAAAGGAAGAAACGCCTTGGGCTTTTTGCCATACGAGGTTGGCGCAAAGATTTCCGGCGGGAGCGTGGCCAGATCAATGATGTGCAGGGGGACTTTCATTTCCGCGTAAATCTCCTCCACGTGGCGGGCGACTTTGCGGGTGTTGCTGTCGGGGCGGTTGGTGCCAATGAGCATCGTCATCATGCGCCCCGTTTTAACAGGAACGCGGCGCGGAGCAAGCTTTGAGCGCGAACGATTCGAAAGGATGGTCCGAAACAGTTTCATCAACCTATCCCTGGTGGGGCGAGACTCCGTCGAGCCAAGTCCGGGAATGTTTTGCTCCTCGGCTCGACAGAGTCTCGCCCCACCTTGAGCCGCGCGTTTTTCAGGCTTGGAACTCCAGCCGATCTTGGCTTTCATCGCTGCGAACGATTCCCCTGTTATGAACACTGATGAACAAATCCAATCCTTCCGGCAAATCTGGTCCGCTCTGCGCGCCGAGATCGGCAAGGTCATCGTCGGCCATAACGCCATCGTGGAGGGGACGCTGATCGCCCTGTTCAGCGGCGGGCACGTGCTGCTCGAAGGCGTGCCCGGCCTGGGCAAGACGCTGCTCGTGCGCACGCTCGGCGAAGTGCTCGACCTGTCCTTCAGCCGCATCCAGTTCACGCCCGACCTGATGCCCGCCGACATTTTGGGCACGAACCTCGTGATGGAAACGCCCGAGGGCCGTCGCGAGTTCGTATTCCAACGCGGCCCCATCTTCGCCCACCTGGTGCTGGCCGATGAAATCAACCGCGCCACGCCCAAAACCCAGAGCGCGATGCTCGAAGCGATGCAGGAGAAACAAGTCACCGCCGGCGGCGAGGTGCGCAAGCTGGCCGAGCCGTTCTTCGTGCTCGCCACACAGAATCCCATTGACCAGGAAGGCACCTATCCGTTGCCCGAAGCGCAGCTCGACCGTTTCTTTTTCAAATTGCTGGTTGGCTATCCGAATGCGGGCGAGTTGACCGAAGTCCTCAACCGCACCACCGAAGGCGCGCGCGCGCAGGCCGGCAAAATCCTCGACGGCGCCACGCTGATGGTCTTGCAGGACCTCGTGCGCCAGGTGCCGGTCGCCTCGCACGTCAAGGATTACGCCGTCCGGGTCGTGCTGGCGACGCATCCGAAAACGGAGACCGCCGCGCCGATTGCCAGCCAATATCTGCGCTTTGGCAGCAGCCCGCGCGGCGGCCAGGCGCTCATCCTGGCCGGCAAGGTGCGCGCCCTGGCACAGGGCCGCTTCAACGTGAGTTTCGAGGACATCCAGGCCGCCGCCCACGCGGCGTTGCGCCACCGACTGATCCTGAACTTCGAAGCCGAGGCGGAAGGCATCACCACCGACCACATCGTCGAGCAGATTTTGAAAGACATGCCGAAGGACGCGGAAGCGGTGAAAGTGTAGGAGCCAAGCAGCATGGAAATCGTTTATCTTGAAACGACGTTCTTCAGTTTCTACCACGACGAGCGAACTGCGCCCGCCATCGTGGCGATGCGCGACTGGACGCGGCAGTTTTGGGATGAACGACGCAACGAATACAATTTGGTCGCAAGTGAGGCGGTGTTGGGAGAAATTGAATTATGAACGCCGCCGACCAAGCCATTGAAGAGATTCGCGAGGTGCGCCGCCGCATCTCCGCCGAATTCGACCAAGATATCACGAAATACCTCGCCTACTTGCAGGAAGAGGAAAAACAGCATCAGGAGCAAATCCAGCGCGGTAGGGAATTGCTCGCCCGGCGCGAGGCCGAGCGGCAAAAATACCCGGAGAAGACCGATGACGCCCTAGCTCTTCGAGACAAGCCCAAACCCTGACGCGACTATGTGCCACCGGCTGATCCTGAACTTCGAGGCCGAGGCGGAAGGCATCACGACCGACCACATCGTCGAGCAGATTCTCAAGGACGTGCCAAAGGATGCGGTGGTGGTGAACGCTTGATTAACGCAAAGACGCAAAGGGGCTAAGGCGCAACGTAATGCTCAACGTTTGTATAGATGTTGACTTGACCCTCATTGACGAGGAAGGCGAACTCTTGCCAGGAGCAATCGAAGCTCTCGCCAAACTCCGCGAAACGCCCTGTGAATTAACACTCTGGTCTGCGGCTGGTGCTGAATACGCCAAGTCCGTCGCCGCCCGTCACAAACTGGAAAACTTCTTTCAAGGCTTCGCCGGAAAACCAGACCTCGCGATTGACGATGACCCACAGAGCCTCGTCCTCAGAAAATTGATTGTGCGAAAGCCGGAAGATCATTGGGACGATATTCAACAGCAGGCCGTAAGGGCGCTTCAGCAAATTCGAGAGGAACTCTGATGCCAAATCCAATAGTAACTTTGGTGGAAAAGGAAATGGCTGTGTTTCGCGAACTGCGACTAGCCTATCCATCGCTTTTTCCAGACAACAACGACAGACTATATCCGATTCCGTTTTTTGGGGACATTCGACGTGCGGAAGTTATCACACTCGCGCTTAATCCAGCTCACAATGAATGTTCTCCTGATCGACACTGGCCGATTGGTGCTGGAACAGGGGGACTCACGCCAGTGGCTTTGGCCAATCGCCTTCTTGGCTATTTCCATTTCTGGATTCCACCGCACCCTTTTTTCAGTGCCTTTGAAGAGGGGTTGACTGCTATCGGCTCCTCTTACAAAAGGAATGCGGCGCACATAGATGTCCATCCTTTGCCGACCAAGTTTGTAAACCAATTAGACCGTGGCGATGCCGTGACACTCAGAAGCATCATCGACAATTCGAGCGCCGATCACATGATTGATGTGCTCGCGTTATGCAGGCAGGTAAAACTAATCGTTGTAAAGGAATTCAACCTTCCTGGATTGCCGACAACGACAACTTTTCCATTTGTTCGAGATCGGCTTCTGCCTTTGGCGGGTTTGGTTGATGAGGCTGGCTACGAACCTCCTTTGATTGATGCAAGCGGACATGGTGGAATCGCAGGATTTCTGCTTCATCATCAGGTTCGTCTCACAGATTTCTTACGCTCTGCTCCTGGTTTGGTTTTCTCACCTTGAAACGCGTATGGCCCACAAAACATTTGTTGCCACGTCCGCCCTCACCCCGGCCCTCTCCCCCAGGAGAGGGAGAATGCTCGGCCGCGTGTTGAGTAATCGAATGCGGACCGTCATTCGGAAGTTTTCTCCCGCGAATCACCAGCCAGCGGCGACGGGACTGCGCGTGTCGAATCATCACCGAACGTCCAACTGCTGTTCCCTCTCCCTGGGGGAGAGGGTCAGGGTGAGGGCGAGCGTCAAACTAACTGCAAACGAACATCCAACATCCAACATCGAACGCCCAACAATCCTCGCGGCACGTTTATTGGATGTTGGAGGTTGGAGGTTGGAGGTTCGATGTTTTCCATTTCCGGCCATGCCTAACCTCCTCACTGCCGGCTTCCTTCGCCGCCACGAGCAATTCCAATTGCTCGCGGCGGGACGCTCGAAAGGTGCTTTATGCGGCGAACCACTATGAGCGCGCTGAGATTGATCACCCGGACGTTTCCCTTTCTCCGCCGCCACCGGGTGGTCCAGTGGTTCATCGCTTTGTTCCCCCGGGCGCGGATCCAGACCATTTATTTCAACCGGACTTGCCGGCTGATCGCCGACGTTGCCGACCCCAACCCACGCGACTATTTCTTGAAAGAATCCTTCGAGCCGGAGTTATTTGCGATTGCGCGTCCTTTTCTGGCCAACGGCGGCATTTGTTTTGACGTGGGCGCCAGCTGGGGCTTTTGCAGTTTCGGACTGGTGGACGAAGTGGACCGCCCGGTGGAGTTTCACCTGTTCGAGGCCAATCCGGACATTTTTCGCTGGCTGCAAAAGTCGCGCGAGTTGCATCCCGCCAAAAGCATTCACCTGCTCAATTGTTGTGTGACTAGCAAGCCTGGCGTTTCACGGCTCAAGCTTTCCACCGCCGACCTGGGTGGTTCCTTTGTGTCGAGCGAAGGCGAGCGTGAAGTCCCCAATCTCACTCTGGACGACTACCTGGCCGCGCGGAAAATCGAGCGGGTTGACTTTATGAAGATGGACATCGAGGGCCACGAGCCATTCGCGCTGGCGGGGGCCAGGCAGGCGTTGCAACGGGGAGTGTTTGCGTGCGTTTATTTTGAAGTGGCTCCGGTGACGCTGGCCCGCCAGGGTTTCACCACCCAAAACCTCCTGGCGGCTTTTCGGGAGGCCGGGTTCAAACTGTTTTGGTGCAAGCCGACCGATCTACAAAGTCCTGCGATCGCCGCTGGATCCTTTGATTTGAACGTCAACGGTAGCGTTCTGCGGCTGGCGCCTTTGGGAGAGTATCTGCCGGACTTGCAGACCGACCTGCTGGCGATTCACAACCAATCCAACCTGTTGCCGCCGGGTTGATCCACCGATGGCCAACACGCTCTTATCGCCCGAACTGTTGCGCCGCCTCGAGCAATTCCAATTGCTCGCCCGGCGCCGCGCCAAAAGCTCCGCCCGTGGCGAGCGCCGCAGCCGCGCCCGCGGACACTCGGTCGAGTTTGCCGACTATCGCAATTATGTCGCCGGCGATGACCTGCGGTATCTGGACTGGAATTTGTTCGGCCGGCTCGACCGGCTTTTCCTCAAGCTCTACGAGGAGGAACGTGAACTGCCCGTCCGGATTTTTCTCGATGCCAGCGAGTCCATGAACTTCGGCGAGCCGCGCAAGTTCGACTTTGCCCGGCAGGTGGCGGCGGCGGTGGGCTACGTGGCCTTGTGCGGCTTTGATCGCGTGACGGTCGCGGTCTTCCCGGACATTCCGGCGGAGGCCGCCATCCGGGGCGCGCTGCGGGCGGTGCGCGGACGCCAGTCGGCCCTGACGTTTTTTCAGAACCTCAGCCAATTGACCGCCGCGGGCGCGGCCCATCTCAACGAAGCGTTGCGCCGCGGGGCGCTTGAAGCCCGGCAGGCTGGCGCGGCTGTGGTGTTGAGCGATTTCCTGGACCCGGCGGGTTACGACGCGGGCCTGGCGGCGCTGGTCGCGCGCGGCTTTCAAGTCAACGCCGTGCAAATTCTCGCGCCGGACGAACTGGCGCCGGCGACGTTTGGCGACTTGCGGTTGGTGGACTCCGAGAGCGGCGCGCACCAGGAAGTCACCTTTGGCCGCTACCGGCTGAAGGCGTATCAGCAGACCGTGCGAAAGTTCTGCCAACGGATGAAGGAGTTTTGCGCCGCGCGCGGCGTGAACTTCTTCAGCGTAAGTTCGGAGACGCCACTGGAAAAGCTGCTCCTGAGACAATTGCGGGAAGCCGAAATCTGGCGATGAACTTTTTGTCTCCCGAAGCCTTCGCGTTCGCCGCCGTGTTGCCGGTGGTGGTGGTGTTTTATCTGCTCAAGCGCAAGCGCGTGGTGAAGCTGGTTTCCAGTACGTTGCTCTGGCAGAAATTTCTCGCCGAGACACAAGCCAGCGCGCCGTTCCAGCGGTTGCGCCACAACTGGCTTTTGATTTTGCAACTGCTCCTGCTGGCCTTGGTCGTCGGCGCTCTCTCTCGCCCGTTCTTTGCCAGCCAGCTCAAGGGCGGACGCCTGCGCGTGCTCATCCTCGATGCGTCGGCTTCGATGCAGAGTACCGACGACAAGCCGTCGCGCTTCGAGAAGGCGCGCGCCGAGGCGCTCCAATGGGTGAACGGCCAGCTGGACGACGACCAGATGGTGATCCTGCAGGCCGCCGCCAATACCGAGGTGAAACAATCCGCCACCAGCGACAAAACGGCGTTGCGCCGCGGCTTGCAGGCGTGCGCCCCAACGGATTCGCCGACGCGCCTCACCGAGACCCTCAAGCTGGCCGAAACTTTGATCCGCAATCAAGCTGACCCCGAAATCCATCTCTTCAGCGACGGCGCGCTGCCGAGCCTCGGCGAGTTTGAGAACAAAAACCTGCCGCTCGTCTATCATCGCGTCGGCCAGCGCGGCGAGAACCTCGGCATCGTGTCGCTCGATGTCCGCGCCAATCCCGATAACCCGGCGCAGCGGGCCATCTTCGCCAGCGTCCTGAACGCCTCCACCAACGCGCAGCAGACCGACATCGAGTTGCGCTTCGACGGTCAACTGCGTGAAACCCGTCCGTTGAATCTGCCGCCCACGAACACCGTGCCGCTGGTGTTCCTTGCTCCACAAACCCGCGATGGCGTTTTCACCGTGCGGCTGACGGCGGCGGACGACCTGGCTGCCGACAATCAAGCGTCTTTGGTCAGCCTTGTGCCGCAGCCGGTGAAGGTGCTGCTGGTCACGCGCGGGAACCGTTTTTTGGAAAAGGCCCTGCGCGCCGCGGCGGGCGTGCAATTGAGCGTCGCGCCGAATCTGACCGACGGCGCGGCGGCGTTTGACATCGTGGTGCTCGACGATGTGTTGCCCGCCGTCTGGCCCGCCGTGAGCACGCTGGCCATTCACACGCCCAGCACCAACTGGTTCGCCGGCTGGTCGGACCTCAAAGCGCCGGCCATCGTGGATTGGAAGAACACCCATCCGCTGCTGCGCTTCGTAAATTTCGACAATGTTCAGATCGCGGAAAGTTTCGCAGTTAAAACGCCGCCCTGGGCGGTGAGCCTGGTGGACTCGCCGCAGACGCCGTTGCTGCTGGCCGGCGAGCGCGACCGGCAACGGATTGTCTGGGTGGCTTTCGACACGTTGCAAAGCACCTGGCCGCTGCGCATCTCCTTTCCCATCTTCGTGGCCAACGCGGTGGATTGGTTGAACCCCGGCACGGCGAGCGTCAATGCCCTGACGGTCCGCGCGGGCGAACCCTTCCGGCTCGGTCTGACGCGTCCGGTCAATTCGGCGAAGGTCACCGGGCCGGATGGTGCGGTGAAGGAATGGCCGCTGGAACCGGGCGCGAAGGAAATCATTTTCGGCGGCACGGCCAGACAGGGAATCTATCGGTTGCAGGCGGGCACCAACCAGTTGGTCTTCGCCGTCAACCTGCTCGACGCCGCCGAAAGCAGCACGACGCCGCGCGACGAACTGCCCCTCGGCAAATTCGCCAAAGTCACCGCCACGACGTTGCGCCGGGCCAGCGTGGAATTGTGGCGCTCGATCGCCGCGGCCGGTTTGGCGGTACTGATGTTTGAGTGGTGGTTTTACCATCGGAGGACGGCGTGAGGGAATTTTTGATTTACGATTTACGATTTACGACATGGCTTATCGGCGAACCCAACTGAAATGAGCAACGAAAACAAACAACCCAAGAAAGACCCGTGGCTGCGGGATATGGTGTGGTATTTCACAACACAGCAGCCGCCCGTTCTGATAATCGTCGCCATCATTGCGATCCTGAGTGCGATGTTGATTCCAGCTTTGAACAAAGCGAAGAGCGCATCCTCAAGTAGACAAATTGTCATCGTTTACGCCGCGCAAGATCAGGAATATGCCGAACCGATTCTGCGCGAGTTCGAAAGGGAAACTGGCATCAAGGTCAAAGCCGTTTACGACAGCGAGGCGGTGAAGACGGTCGGGTTGGCGAACCGGTTGCTCGCCGAGCGAGGTCATCCGCAGTGCGACGTGTTCTGGGGCAACGAGGAGATGCGCACCCGCCAACTGGCAGCGCAAGGTTTGTTTCGCGAAACCAACGGTTGGGCCGCGTTTGGCTGCCGTAGTCGCCGGATTGTCATCAATACGAACTTCGTAGTGGCAGGCGTCCCGCCTGCCGTAGAGGGCGGCATCTTGCCGCCCGGATTGGCGTCCCAGGTTTTTGTGCGCCTAGAAACATCCAACGCCATTCCGCCGCGCGGGACGCGCGGCTCTACGGCAGGCAAGATGCCTGCCGCCACGTCACTGCTCGAACTCACAAACAAAATCTGGCGCGGCAAACTCGCCCTCTCGTATCCCTTGTTTGGCACGACAGGGGCGCACTTTCTGGCCCTGCGCCAGCACTGGGGCGACGCGCGCTGGCAGGCCTGGTGCCGCTCGCTCGCCGCCAATCAGGCGATGCTTGTGGATGGCAATTCCGTGGTGGTGAAGCTCGTGGGCAGCGGCGAGGCGTGGCTCGGCATGACCGACTCGGACGACATCGCGGCCGGCCAGCGCGAGGGCCTGCCGGTGGCCGCCTTGCCGCTGACCGACGAGTCGTTGCTCATTCCCAATGTGGTGGCGGTCGTGCGCAACGCGCCGCATCCCGGTTCGGCGCAAATACTTTTTGATTACCTCCAGTGGCCCGAAATAGTGGAGATGTTGGTCGCCGCGCGCGCTCTCGAAGGAGTCTCCACCGGGGCTGTCGCCACGCCGACTCTGAACCCTGACTGGAATGC
>CAZIFU010000262.1:0-10344 GCA_964539075.1 uncultured Verrucomicrobiota bacterium
TGAATTGCGCTCGAACCCATTGCCTCAGTTGATTTCGATCGGCTTCGGACAGATCCACAACGCTGGCAACTTTTGGCATCGACGACGAGTTTGACCAGAATTCTCAATATGTCTAGCTAATTATGAAACACTACACTAGCATGCAATATCCTCATGAAACCCAATCCCGACAGTCTTTTCGAAAAGCGACAGGCCCTGCTTCAACAAATGCAATCCATCGACCGCCTCCGCCGCGGCTCCCTGAGCAAACAGTTCTTCAAATCCGACCCTCCTGGCCCGGCTCCGCACGGCCCGTATTACGTCCTCCAATGTTTCTTCCACGGCAAAAAGTGCTCCCAGCGCATCCCTCAGGACTTGGCGACAACGAGCCTGAGCCCAACGATTTTTGGTTCTGGCGGGAGAACTGGAACAGGAAACCCTGCACCGATCCATGGCATTGGCTTGCCAGGGACTATGCCAAGTCATGGTCAAACGAGCAAGTGGCAACCAGGTTCTGGGCGTTCGTTGAGCAGACGTAGGAGTTGGTCGTTGAAGCGAACAAAGCTCTGAGACAATTCTAGCAAGGCAGGCAGGGATCATCGCGTTATCTACCGCGGAGGCAGCAATCCTACTTGCGAAAGAATTTTTTGGTCACCACCGTCAGACTCTGAATTTGCTTGTCCCTTCGTTTCGGATTCATCGGCAGGCTGAGGCATCCGCGATGCCGCCTGGTAGAAATCAAGCGCCCCGTACAGCACGCCGTGGTCGGTGATGGCCAGCGCGGGAAATTTCAGCTCGTGCGCCCTGTCCATCAGCCGGTCAAGCCGGCAGACGCCATCGAGGAGCGAGTACTCGGTGTGCAGGTGCAGATGGACAAACTCGGCGTGCGCCATGAGTCCAATATGAAGTTCCAGGTTGAAAATTCAACGTTTAAAGTTTGTTGCACACGGGCGCAAATCAGAAATTGGACGCCTCTCATTAACACCCGTCCCGCCGCGGCGGGACGGGTGTTAATAAGAATGGTTTCTTCGCACGTCCAAAATGTGATTTGCGCCCGTTGCCCGCCGGAAAACCGCTGTCCTTTCAAACTGGTTGACTCTTTTTTCAAACCCACAACACTGAAGCGGACAACACCATGAGCCATCTGCGGACCGTTTTTCAATTCGGCTGGCCGTATCTGCGGCGCTATTGGCGGCGCTTTGCCTGCGGCGTCCTGCTCGGTGTGGTGTTTGGCGTTTCCAATGCCGCCTTCCTCTGGGCCACCAACACGTTGATCAAACGCATGTCGCCCGCCCCCGCCATCGAGTTGGCGCCGAAACAGTCCGACACTCCCGTCACCGCTGTGCCGCCCCAACAGACGCCCGGCGGATTGAAGGAGAAATTCGAGCAAGGGGCGCAGGCCGTGGTGGACCCCTGGCTCCCCGCGCTCGGCCGCACACCCGACTGGCGCCAGATTCTCGGCGGGCTGCTCCTGTTCCCGGCGCTGGCGGCCGTCCGCGGCTTCATCGGCTACCTCAGCAGCTATTGCCTGGCTTGGAGCAGCGAGCGCGTCGTCAACGATCTGCGAGTGGACGTGCTCAAAAAAGTCACCACCCTGTCGCTCGATTTCTTCAACCGTTCCACCATGGGTGACCTCATCACGCGCGTCAACGGCGACACCGCCATGCTGCAACGCTGCCTCAACCTCGGCCTCTCCGACCTGGTCAAGGAGCCGGTCACCGTTGCCGCCATTCTGTCCGGCTTGTGCCTGCTGGACTGGCAACTGACGCTCGGCGCGATGATCTTTTATCCGCTCTGCATTGTCCCCGTCATCGTGCTGGGCCGGAAAATCCGCCGTGCCAGCCGGCAGGGCGTGAGCACGAACATCACGCAAGCCAGCTTGCTGGTCGAAATGCTTTCCGGAATTCGCGTGATCAAAGCCTTCGGTCTGGAAGAAGCGCAAGTCGCACGCTTCCGCCAGCTTTCCACGGAACTGATTCGCTACACGATGAAAGGCGTTCGCGCCAAGGAAAAGATCAACCCCGCCATCGAGATCATCGCCATGCTCGGCTTCGGCCTGCTTGTGCTGTTCATCGCCTGGCAGCAACGCAGTTTCGCCCACATGGCCACGTTCCTCATCGGCATGGCGTTCATTTACACCCCCATCAAAAAACTCGCCACCCTGCACGTCCTTTTCCAGCAGACCGCCGTCGGCGTCGAACGCCTCGCGCACATCCTGCAGGAACAACCGACGGTCCGGGAGCATCCGCAGGCCAGGGCGCTGGCCGGATTCAATTCCGCCATCGAGTTCGACAACGTCAACTTCTCCTACGGCAACCAACCCGTGCTGCAAAACATCAACCTGGAAATTCCGCGTGGCCTCAAGCTCGGCGTGGCCGGCGAAAGCGGCTCCGGCAAAAGCACGCTGGTCAACCTGCTCTTCCGCTTCTACGATCCGACCCGCGGCGGCCTGAAAGTGGACGGGGTGGACGTGCGCGAGGTTTCCCTCCGGGATTTGCGGCAACTCATGGCGCTGGTGAGCCAGGAGATCGTCATCTTCGACCAGTCCGTGGCGGAAAATATTGCCAGCGGAAAAGCGGGGGCAACGGCGCCGGAGATTGAAGCCGCCGCGCGCGCGGCGCACGCGCACGAGTTTATCAGCCGGTTGCCGCACGGTTACGAAACACTGGTGGGCGAACGGGGCGTGACCCTCTCCGGCGGCGAGCGGCAGCGCCTGGCCCTCGCCCGTGCGTTCATCCGCAACGCGCCCATCCTGGTGCTCGATGAGGCCACGGCCTCGCTCGATTCGCAATCCGAGGCGGAAGTCCAGCAGGCGATTGATGAACTGGCCGAACGCCGGACGGTCATCAGCGTCGCGCACCGACTCTCCACGCTGGCGCGGATGGACCGCATCATCGTGCTCTCGCAGGGACGCCTCATCGAGCAGGGGAGCTTCGGCGAATTGTTGCGCGCCGGCGGAGTCTTTGCCGACATGGCCCGGCGGCAGGGCATCAAATGAACCCGCGGCTGGATCATTCCCGCTCAAGGCTGGGTTCTCGCCGCGCTTGACCCTGCTCGCGGCCTTCTTTAACTTGGCGCCGCTCTGATGAAACGTTGTCTGATCCTCCTGCTGCTCGCAACCGGGTGCCTGCCCGGTGCGCGCGCCGGATCCAAACTGGCCAACGCCGTCGCGGTCGTGGTGGATGACGCGGTCATCACTTACGCGGACATCCAGAGCTACATCGCCGCTGGCGTCGAATTGCTCATGCGCCAATACGGCCGGGACCCGGACATGTTCAAACAAAAACTCGACGCCCTCCAGCAGGACGGCACCGAGCAACTGGTCGAACGCCAGCTCATTCTCTCCGATTGGAAAAGCGCCGGCTACAACCTCCCGGAAAGCATCATCGAGGACAACATCAAGGATCTCATCCGCGAGAAATACGGCGACCGGCTCACGCTGACCAAAACCTTGAACGCCCAGGGCATGACCTATGAGGGTTTTCGCCAGCAAATGCGCGAGGATTTCATCGTCCGTGTGTTGCGGAACAAAAATGTTTCCTCGGAGATCACCGTCTCGCCGCAAAAGATTGAGAGCTACTACGTGCAGCACCGCGACGAGTACAAACAGGAGGATCAGGTCAAGCTGCGCATGATCGTCCTCAATGAAAACCCTGCCCTGCCCGGCTCGACCCGGAAGCTGGCGGTCGAAATCCTGGCCAAAATCAAGGACGGCTCGCCCTTCGCCGAGATGGCGACGATCTATTCCGACGGCTCCCAACGCTCCCAGAGTGGCGACTGGGGCTGGGTGGAGCGTTCCGTCCTGCGCAAGGAACTGGCCGAGGCGGCCTTCACCTTGAAGGCCGGACAGGTCAGCGACGTCATTGAAACCCCGACCGCCTGCTACCTGATGCTGGTGGAACAAACACGCCCGGCCTACATCAAGTCCCTGCCGGAAATCCGCGACGAAGTCGAGAAGAGCCTCGTCGCCGAGGAACGGTCCCGTCTGCAAAAAAAATACATAGACAAATTAAAAGCCAAGTCCTTCGTCCGTTATTTCTGAGGCCGTTGGCCTCTCAAATTCCGCAGCCGGGGCCAGGGTGGTTGGGCCGCTATTACCACATGCTTATAATTCACGGTACAATCGCCCTCACCCCAATCCTACCCATGAATCGGCCCCTACCCATGAAGCTCGTTGGCCATGCAACGAGGCGGCCTCCACGCGGGCGGGCGAAGGCGCGAAGCGTTTGGAGTGCGCCGGCCCCAGCCGGCGCTTTCCCAGTCCGCCACAGCGCCGACTCGCGTCGGCGCACTCTCCCGCCTTGCGGGACTGACGCGCGGGCCAAGGC
Organism: uncultured Verrucomicrobiota bacterium; assembly: GCA_964539075.1. Classification (GTDB taxonomy): domain Bacteria; phylum Verrucomicrobiota; class Verrucomicrobiia; order Limisphaerales; family CAZIFU01; genus CAZIFU01. Next base: position 4,308 of record CAZIFU010000262.1, read on the forward strand.
TCCGTCCGGTTCAAGGGCCCAAATCGCGGACGCGCGTCCGTGGAATCTCTCCCGGCGGGGGGGCCGGGGTGAGGGGGAATTTGTGCGCATAGACCCAAAAGAATGACTGAATTTCAGTCAGAGTTGTTATAAAAGTTCTTCATTCGCCAGGCGCAATTTCCCATGCCGCTCAGGATTGGCATTTCACTCGGTGATCCCGCCGGCATCGGCCCGGAAGTCACGCTCAAGGCCCTGGCCGCCGAAGCGCCGGTGGACGACGCGTGTTACCTGCTGATTGGCGACGAATCCTGCGTCCGCCAGTTGGCCGCGCAAACCGGTGTCCCGCTTCTCTGGCAACCCTTCAGCGCCGCCAAAGAAAGTGAACGCTTTTGCCGGCTTGATCCGTTGCCGGAAAAGTTGCCGGAGCACCTGCCCGCCGGTTCCGCCGCAGCCGCGCGCGCCGCGCTGATCTGGCTGACCGACGGCGCGCAACGCTGTTTGCGCGGCGAACTCGACGCGCTGGTCACCGCGCCGGTGAACAAACACGCCATCATCCGCGCCGGCCAGCCGTTCGTGGGGCAGACCGAGTATCTGTCCCAACTCGCCGGCACGACACGCACCGCCATGATGCTGCTCGGCCACGATTCGCGCGGCAACTGGCTGCGCGTCGCGCTGGCGACGACCCACCTGCCGTTGCGGGAAGTGGCCGCGCGCCTGTCGCAGTCGCAAATCGAACTGGCCATCGAACTTGCGGCGCGCGCCTGCCGCGATCTCGGCCTGCCCCGCGCCCGCGTCGCCGTGTGCGGCCTCAATCCGCACGCCGGCGAGGACGGCGAACTGGGCACCGAAGAACAGACCCTCATCACTCCCGCCGTGCGCGCGGCGCAACAGCGCGGCCTGGATGTCACCGGCCCGCTGGCGGCTGACTCGTTGTTCCATCACGCCTACCGCGGTGATTACGACGCCGTGGTGGCGATGTACCACGACCAGGGCCTGGTGCCGCTCAAGATGATCGGTTTTGAATCCGGCGTGAACTGGACCCTGGGCCTGCCGTTCATCCGCACCTCGCCCGACCACGGCACGGCCTACGACATCGCCGGCCAGAACAAAGCGGACGCTTCAAGTATGCGCGCCGCAATCCGCCTGGCCAAGCAATTGGCCCAAGCGCGCCAGCGAGAACGGCCTTGAGTTTGCGAGACCGGCTACTGGATACAGCATGCAACATCAAAACATCCCTCCTGCCTTCTGTTCCACTTTGGGTTGCTCAGCGGTCACACACCCCTGACCGCCGCGCGCGCCCGCAAAAGCCGGATTGCCCAGGCAAGGCGAAACCGTTACCTTCGCGCCATGAATTCCAACCTGGCCAGTTCGGCTGCCATTGCCTTCGCATTCCTCGCAGCCGTCGCACTCGCGCTCACCGCCGCCCCGGCGCCGCGCAAAGACGTTAATTACGAGGAAAGCAAAGTCGGTTCCTACTCCCTGCCCGATCCGCTGACGCTGGCCAACGGCGCGAAGGTCTCCGACGCCAAATCCTGGCGCGAACAGCGTCGCCCGGAGATTTTGAAACTTTTCCAAACGCACGTTTACGGGCGCAGCCCCGCCCAACCGCGCGGTATGACGTTTGCCCTCGTCTCCGTGGACACGCAGGCGCTGGGCGGCATGGCGACGCGCAAGGAAGTGACGGTTTGTTTCACGGGCAAGAAGGATGGTCCGAGCATGAACCTGCTGCTCTACGTTCCGAACAAGGTGAAGAAACCCGCGCCCGCGTTCCTCGGCCTGAATTTCGGTGGCAACCATGTCGTGCATCCCGATCCGGCCATCGCGCTCTCGACGCGCTGGATGCGCGAGGCGAAGGACAAAAGCGTCGTGCACAACCGCGCCACCGAAGTGTCGCGTGGCGACAGCGCCAGCCGCTGGCAGGTGGAAAAAGTTCTCGCCCGCGGCTATGCCGTCGCGACGGTTTACTATGGCGACATCGAACCGGACCACGCAGAGGGCTGGAAGGACGGCGTGCGCGCCGCGTTGAGCAAGGACGGCGCGAACACGCAGTGGCAGCCCGACGACTGGGGCGCCGTCGGCGCGTGGGCTTGGGGCCTGAGCCGTGCGCTCGATTACCTCGAGACCGACAAAGACATTGACGCCCGGCGCGTCGCCGTGCACGGCCACTCACGTCTGGGCAAGACCTCGCTCTGGGCCGGCGCGACCGACGAGCGTTTCGCCATCGTGATATCCAACGACTCCGGCTGCGGCGGCGCGGCGTTGAACAAGCGCCTCTTCGGCGAGACCGTCGGCACCATCAACCGCTCCTTCCCGCACTGGTTCTGCGGCAACTTCAAACAATACAACGAGAACGAGGTCGCGCTGCCCGTGGATCAGCACGAGTTGATCGCGCTCATCGCACCGCGGCCGGTTTACGTGGCCAGCGCCGAGGACGACCAGTGGGCCGACCCGCGCGGCGAGTTTCTCTCCGCGAAAAATGCCGAACCGGTCTATGCGCTGTTCCAGAAGGCCGGCCTTGGCGTGAGTGACATGCCGCCCGTCAACCATCCCGTTGGCGAGTTCATCGGCTACCATATCCGCACCGGCAAGCACGACATCACGGACTACGACTGGGAGCAGTATTTGAACTTCGCGGACAAACATTTTGGCAAACCGCAAAAAGTTGCGCGGGCTTCTTGAATAGCTGCTCACCCCTATGCCCTCAATCCCGACATCCATGTTTTCAACCAAAATGAAACCGCGCCGGACTTTGGCCCGAATATGTCACACGCCGGTCGAATCCGTGTCAGCCTGTAGCCGCCGGCGTGAGGAGGCGGATTCGGCGGGGATTTGCAAAAGTCCGCCTCCTCACGTCGGCGGCTACGAGGTTTGCGAAATATCCAGGCTCGCCGTGACCCTGGCCGCAATGTGCCTCGCCGGTTCCATCCTGCGCGCGCAGACGGCGCCGCCGGCCAAACCGGGCGAACACGCCGCCGCCGGGAAGCAAGCGGAGGATCAACTCGAAAACGATTGGGTGGATGGGCGGTGGAACCAGACCGACGTCGGACCGTGCCTCGCGTCGAGCCTGAAAACGCCCGCCGGCCTGGTGGCGAAAGCGCTTTCCATTCGCGTCGGCAACACCGGTGAGGCGGCGGTCTGCTACCACACCGGCACACCGTCGCTGCGCGCCTCGTGGACCGGCGGGTTCCTGAAATATGATCCGGCGCGCTTCAGCCTCATCCGGCCGCCAACGACGGCAGGGGAGTGGAATTTCGTCGCGTCCGGCAACCCCGGCTGGCAAGGCGTCACCGCGCGGCACGCGGCGCTGCACCTGAACGGTAAACGCGTGGTGCTCGACACGCGTGTCGGCGAAACGCTGGTGCGCGAGACACCATGGTTCGAGAGCGCCGGCGGAGCCAGCGCCTTCACACGAACCATCGAGGTCGGCCCCGGCAAGGCCGCTCTCACACTGCGGCTGTTCGAAGAGGCCCAGGCATCGGCCAGCATCGAAAAACGCCACGGCCTTGAAATCGTGACCGTCAAGCACTACGGCAAGCTCACCGTCATCGCGCAACGTGCCGGTTCGGGCGCGAAGCTCTCAACCTCCGAGGGAATTATCGACCTCGCTTTCGCGCCGCGCACGAAGCCGCAGCGTGTGAAACTGTTCCTCTGGTCGGGAGCCGTCGAGGATTTGGGCGCGTTTGAAAAAATCGCAGCCGCTTCACCCGCGCCGGAGGATCTTGAAAAACTTTCCCGCCCCGGCCCGGCGCGCTGGCTGCCCGCGCTGACGACCCAGGGCCAGGTTGGTTTCCCCAAGGACGGTTTTGCGGTGGACACGCTTACGCTGCCTTACGCGAACCCGTGGAAGGCGCTGCTGTTTTGCACCGGCGTGGATTTCTTCCGCGACGGTTCGGCGGCGGTCTGCACCATCCAGGGAGATGTCTGGCGCGTGAGCGGCATTGATGAGCCGCTTCGCGCGCTGACCTGGAAGCGTTACGCCACCGGCCTTTTCCAGCCGCTTGGCCTGCGCGTGGTGGATGAAAAGGTTTACGTGATTGGCCGCGACCAGATCACGATTCTGCACGACGAAAACGGAGACGGCGAGGCGGACTGCTTCGAGAATTTCTTCAACTTCATCGGCACCCAGCCCGGGCACGATTATGTGACGTGCCTCGAACGCGACCCGGTGGGGCACTTCTATTTTGTGGACCCGCGCGGTGTGCACCGCATCTCGCCCGACGGCCGGACGAACGAAACACTGGCCACCGGGCTCCGCAACCCCAACGGCCTTGGCCTCGGACCCGGCGGCGTCCTTACCGTCACGCCGCAGCAGGGCAATTGGACGCCGTCCTCGGCCATCGTCGAAGTGAAGCGCGGCGCCTTCTATGGCTTCGGCGGGCCGCAGGTGACACCCGAACGTCCGCTCGGTTACGACGCGCCGCTCTGCTGGTTGCCGCACACGATCGACAACTCCGGCTCCAGCCAGGTCTGGGTGCCGGAGGGCCGCTGGGGCGCGCTCGGCGGGCAGATGCTTCATTTTTCGTGGGGCCGCTGCGCGATGATGTTGGTGCTGCGCGACGCGATGGGCGGGCCGGCGCAAGGCGCGGCGGTGGTGTTGCCCGCCCGGTTCCTTTCCGGGCCGATGCGCGGCACGTTCCGACCGCAGGACGGCCAGCTGTACGTCGCGTGCAGCACTGGCTGGCAGACCAGCGCGACGAAGGACGGCGCGCTGCAACGGGTGCGTTACACCGGCGCACCAGTGGGATTGCCCATCGCCTGGCGCGCGTGTCAAAACGGACTCACGCTCACCTTCGCGCAACCGCTCGACCCCGCCACGGCCACGGATCCTGGCAGCTTCGGCGTGCGCCAGTGGAATTACCGCTACTCGAAGGAATACGGATCGAAGGATTACTCGGTCGCCAACCCGGAGCAGGAAGGCCACGACGAAGTGGAAGTGCGCTCGGCGAAGGTGCTCGCCGACGGCCGCACGGTGTTTCTGGAAATGCCCGACTTGAAACCCGTGATGCAGATGGAGGTGAAATACAATCTGAGCTTTGCGTCTGGCAAGACAGCGTCTGGCCCGCTCTACCTCACGCTGAACCGGCTCGCAGACGCGTTCGTGTTCCCGCCCGCCAAGCCGTAACGAGGCGCGCAAGTTTGGAGAGCAGGCTTCAGCCTGCTCTGCGTTTGGAGTTCAAGCTTCAGCTTGTCGGGAGTTTGGAGTTCAAGCTTCAGCTTGTCGGGAGTTTGGAGTTCAAGCTTCAGCTTGTCGGGAGTTTGGAGTTCAAGCTTCAGCTTGCTCTGACTCTGTTATGAAATACGCTGCGGATAAGTTGAACCAGACAAGCTAAAGCTTGAACTCCAAACTTTGAACCCCGAACCATGTATCGCTGGCGTCAACTCAACGGGAAGCAGCGCAAAGAGCTGCTGGAATACCGCAAGCAGCGCCAGCAACCGTGGCACAGCCCGCCGCACCGGCAGAGTGAGCGGCTCTCGTATCATCTCACCGCGGCGTGCTTCAACCACGCGCCCATCATCGGCAGGAGTCCCGATCGCATGGCCGCATTCGAGGCGACACTGCTTGAAACCCTCGGCCGCCACACCCGGCGCATCGCGGCGTGGTGCGTTTTGCCCAACCACTACCACACGCTCATCGAAACCGAGGAAGTGCTGGCGCTCATCGCGGATATCGGGAAGATGCACGGGCGCCTCTCGTTTCAGTGGAACGGCGAGGACGACGCGCGCGGGCGCAAGACCTGGTTCAACTGCGTCGAGCGCACGATGCGCACGGACCGGCACTTCTGGGCGACGCTGAATTACGTCCACAACAACCCGGTCCACCACGGCTACGTCGAGCACTGGCAGGACTGGCCGTTTTCCAGCGCGGCGGCGTGGCTGGCGGAAGTGGGGCGTGAAAGCGCGATGGAAATCTGGCGCAAGTATCCGGTGCTCGACTACGGCAAAGGCTGGGACGACGCGGCGCTCTGAGTTCGGAGTTCAAGCTTCAGCTTGTCTGCGCGTTCGGAGTTCAAGCTTCAGCTTGTCTGCGCGTTCGGAGTTCAAGCTTCAGCTTGTCTGC
>CAZIFU010000263.1:0-35547 GCA_964539075.1 uncultured Verrucomicrobiota bacterium
CTTTCGGCCGTGGAGACGAAGGTCATTCCCACCGGCGACATCCCGGTCACGGCCATCCGCACCTTGAGCCAATCCAAGGACGATTACGGTTTTATCAGCCGGCGTGCGGAGCAGGTTTTTGGCAAGGTCCGCGCCGCCGACGCGGACAAACTCAAGCTGATCGCCGCGAAGAAAAAAATGATTCTCGGCGGCCAGCCCGACATCGCGGCGGGGCACGAGGTGGCGAAGAAAACCTGCCTGGTGTGCCACAAATTTTACGGCGAAGGCGCGGAAGTCGGCCCGGACCTGACCGGCTCGGGGCGCTCGACGCTTGAGGCGCTCTTGGCGAACGTCATTGATCCGAACCAGATCATCGGCAAAGGCTACGAGAACGTGGAGATCGAAACCAAGGACGGTCGCAGCGTCAGCGGCCGGGTGATCGAGGAGAGTGGCGCGCGCGTGAAACTGCTTTCCGCCGGGCCGAAGGAGGATGTCGTGGCGCGTTCGGACATCGAGCGGATGCGGGTCAGCGAACTGTCGGTGATGCCCGAAGGGCTGGAACAAATGCCCGACGCGGATTTTCGCAACCTGATCGCCTTCCTGCTCAACCCACTACAGGAAGGGAAGCCTTTCAACTGGCAGGACAACTGAGGCTACTTCATCCGACGCAGCACGCGCACGCGGTGCGCTTCGCTGTCGCCGATGAAAATCGAGCCGTCCGCGTCCACAAACACGCCGTGCGGCCGGGACATTTTGCATTTCAGCGGGTCGCCGTCCGGGCCGTCGCCCTTCTCACCGGTGCCGGCGATCAGTTCGAGCGTGCCATTTTTCACGTCGATCATCCGAATGGAGTGGCTCTCGGTGTCGGCGAGGTAAACGTTGCCGTCCGGACCGACGCTCAATCCTTTGGGGCCGGACAACGCCGCCCGTGTAGCCGGGCCGCCGTGGCCGGTGAATCCTTTCTGGCCGTTGCCGGCCGCGTGATGAATCGTTCCGGTTTTGAGGTCCAGTTTGTAAACCGCGTTGCCTTCGCGCAGCGCCAGCCAGAGATTGCCCGCCTTGTCGAAATCAATCGCGCGCGGGCCGTTCAAGGGAGCGCCGGAAATTTTCGCGCCGTCGGGCGCCGGCGCTTTTTGCCCCGTGCCGGCGAACGTCCGGATGACACCGGTCTGCATGTCCACCTGGCGGATGCGGTGGTTGCCGATATCGCAGATATAAAGGCCGCCGCGCGAATCGAACTGGAGGCTGTGCGGTTGGGTCATCGCCGCCTGGGTGGCCGGGCCGCCGTCGCCGGAGAACCCGGGCTGGCCGGTGCCGGCGACGGTCGAGATGATTTTTGTTCTGGCGTCCACGCGACGGACCAGGTGGCTCTTCATTTCCACGAAGAACAGATTGCCCGCTTTGTCGAAACGGATTTCGTAAGGCTCGTTGAGCTGCGCCTGGAGCGCGGGACCGCCATCGCCGGAATACCCGCGCTGGCCCGTGCCGGCCACGGTGGCAATTTTTCCGTCGGGGGAAATTTTGCGGATGCAATGATTCCCCATGTCACAGAGGTAGAGCGCGCCGTCCGGCCCACGGGCGAGGCCGAAAGGATTGTTCAACTTCGCCGCCGCCGCCGGGCCGCCATCACCGGAAAAACCAGCCTGGCCGGTGCCGGCAAAAGTTTCGATCGCCCACTTCCCGCCCGCCGCGGCCGCCGGCAGGGAAACGAAGCCCGGCACGAAGGCCGTCACGCTGACGGCGAGGATCACGCAGGCAAAAACGCGTCGTGTAAAACGGAATAAGGTCATGCGCCTTTGGCCGCGCTCGCGGCGAAATTGCGTCCGCGATACTGGCTGGCAACAACCACGAAAACCACCGCGACCCCGAATGTCAGCAGCGCGAAGAACAGGAAGCGCCCCGGGCTGACCGACGCATCGCCGTGGCCGCCGCCGAGCGAAGTCACCAGGGCGATCAGGAGCTGACCGATCGAGTTGGTGAGCAGCCAAAAGCTCATGATCGTGCTCTTCATCGAAGGCGCGGCCTGGCTGAACGCGAATTCCAGCCCCGTGACGGACACCAGCACCTCGGCAATCGTAATCACAAGGTAGGGACCGGTCTGCCACATCACGCTCATCTTTGCGCCGCCGTCAATCTGCGTTTGCAGCCACGCGACCAGCAGGTAGGACGACCCGGCCAGGAACATTCCAGCAGATATGCGGCGCAGTTGGGAGACGCGCACGCCGAGTTTTTCCACGGCAGGATACAACCAGAAGGTCATCAGCGGGATGAGCACCATCACCAGCAGCGGGTTCATGGACTGCATTTCCTCCGGGCCAATGGTCCAGGAAAATTTACTGCCGAACAAATCGAATGCCGGCGTCCACGCCACCATCTGAGTGCCTTGGAGCACCCAGGTGGAACTGTTCTGTTCGAACAGCGCCCAGAAGATGGGGATCCAGGCAAAAACCGTCAGGATCGGACTGACGGACCGGGCGGCTTCAATCTCCGCGTCACTGAACCGGCTCCGGGCCGCCGACCAGAACGCGTCCGGCAAATTGGTCCATTTCAGCAGCACGCCGGCGAGCAGCAGCGCATACCAGAGGCCGATGATGACGAGGGTCACCTGGCCAACGAACGGATGGGCGTTGTGACTCAAGGAAACGTACACCATCAACGGCACGGCCAGCAGGGGCAGACCGAGACTCGACAGGAAGTTCGCGACCACCGCCAGCGTCAAAAAGCCCTGGTTGCGGTCAAAGTTTCGCAACGCTGCCAGGTAAACTTTGACGAAGCCGGCGGTCTTGGTCTCCCTCGCTGGCGGCTTGCGCACATAGTGTTTGGTGCCGAGCCAGAAGATGAGCGTGGCCAGGCCCATCAGGATGCCCGGCACCCCGAACGCCCAGCCGTAGCCGCGGTGGCGGGCGATCGCCGGGATGACGAGGAACGAAAAAAACGAGCCGAAGTTGACCGAGAAATAAAACGCGCCGTAAGCTTTTTGCAGCAAGTGCTGCTGGTCCGCGCGGAACTGGTCGCCGACGAACGCCGACACGCAAGGCTTGATGCCACCCGAGCCGAACGCAATCAGCGACAAACCGGTGTAAAGGCAAATCAACTTGGCGCCCACGGTGGTGAAGCAGTCCGCGGTGGCCAGCACGCCATGCCCCAGACAGTAGAAGAGCGAGATGTAAAGAATCGTGTGGTAGCGGCCCCAGAGCCGGTCGGCGACCCAGGCGCCGAACAGCGGCATGAAATACACGGCAAAACCAAAGACGTGCATGATCGTCGTGGCCGTGTCTTTCGTCTGCAGCAGCGTCTGCGTGATGTAAATGGCGAGGATGCTGCGCATCCCGTAGTAGCTGAAGCGTTCGCAGGCCTCGTTGCCGACGATGAACTTGATTTGCGCCGGAAACCGGCCGGTGCGCGCGGCCGGAGCGGCCGCGGTGGCGGAGGCGGTATCAGACGTTGCCATAAATCGTTGGTGCCGGGACGGGCTGTTCCTTAGCGCAAGGGGAGCGGCCTGGCGAGAATTTTTTCCCAATGGACCGGCCCGCGGGTGTTTCTCAGCGTTGAGGACGTCCGACGCAGGAGTCGAAAAGTTCCAAATTCCAAGCTCCAACCTCCAGAGAAACATCAAACTCCAAGTCTCAAAGGGCGCCTGAAACGTTGTTTGGTGTTTGAGATTTGTAGCTTCTCTGGTGCTTGGAGGTTGGAGCTTGGTGCTTCGCTCATCCCATGCTCAGATGTGATGCGGCCGGCGCGCGTCTTAAAATGGTCCGCGCCGGGATGCCTTTTTCCGGCTGTTGCCCGGCGGCGGCAACTTGCTAAAAGAACCGTGTGGCAGACATTTATTGGAACCTTTTCACCGAATTGGTGCGTACGCCCTTTGAGCACGTGGACCTCATCTGGGGCATCGTGCCGCTTTACTTCGGCTGGCTGGTCAACGAACTGACCTCCAACAAAGCCTCCTATCGCACCGCGCTCAACACCGGTTTCAGCTTCCTGTGGGCCGGGGCGCACTGGACCTGGCAAGCCCTGGCCGCGCGCCCCGCCGCCATACCCAAGGTGAACCTCGACACCTTGCTGGCCGTGAACGTGATGGTGACGCTGCTGGTATTGTGCCTGGGCGTCGTGGCGCTGGTGAGCGGCTTGCGGCGGAAATTTCCGCGCCACGGGTCCTTCCTCGGTCACGCGCGCTTCGGCAATTATTTCATGATCGCCCTCTTCCCGATGCAGGCGCATTACCTGGCGTGGACGTGGGACCGCGTGATTGCGATCCTGATTTTTGCCTTGCCGCTGTGGGTCGTGCTCCACTTCGGGCTGGCGCCGCTCCGCAAATGAAGGGCTCTCCGGCCGCGCGCCTGACAGGTCCTGAATTCCCCGTAATTCCCTTTGACTCAAGGGAACGCTCCGTTATCCTGTCGCGCCTGTGTGGGTTTCTTATGGCGAAATTGACGGTCAACGATGTGAATTGGCGCGTCCGGCGCGTCCTGGTGCGCGTGGATTACAATGTGCCGATGGAAGAAAAAAACGGCGAGATGATCATCACCGACGCCACGCGCATCCAGGAAACACTCCCGACGCTCGAATGGCTCATCCGCCAGGGCGCCCGCCTCATTCTGGCCGCGCACCTGGGCCGGCCCAAGGGCCAGCGCGAGCCGTCGCTATCCCTGCGCCCCGTGGCCGCCAAGCTCGCCGATCTGCTCTGCCGTCCGGTGGCGTTCGTGGACGATTGCATCGGAGAAAAGGTTGAAAAAACCGCCGGCCTGTTGAAAGAAGGGGACGTGCTGATGCTGGAAAATGTCCGCTACTATCCCGAGGAGGAGGCCAACGACCCGGCCTTCGCCGAAAAGCTCGCCCGGGTCGCGGACGCTTACGTGAACGACGCCTTCGGCGCGGCGCATCGCGCCCACGCTTCGACCGAGGGCGTGGCGCGGGTCATTGCCCGGCGCGGCGGACCGTGCGCGGCGGGCCTGCTCATGGAACGCGAACTCAAATTCCTCGGCGACGAACTCGAGGCGCCCGCCCGCCCGTTCGTGGTCATTCTCGGCGGCGCCAAGGTTTCGGACAAAATCAAAGTCATTGACCGCCTGCTCGAAAAGGCCGACACGATCTTGATCGGCGGCGCCATGACCTACACGTTCCGACTCGCGCACGGCCGGCAGACCGGGAAGTCGCTCGTCGAACCGGACAAGGCCGACCTGGCGCGCGCGGCCGAGGCCAAGGCGGCGAAGCGCGGCGTGCAATTCCTCCTGCCGGTGGACGACGTTGTCGCCACTCCGGTGGACTCGGGCCGGCTCAACAAAAAGGGCAGACCGGTGTTCGACCTGCAAAACCCGCGCGTCCACACGCAACCGGACTTCCCGGTCGACGCGCAAGGTCTGGACATCGGTCCGGCGACGACCGGGCGTTACGCCGAGGTGATCCGCGCCGCGAAGACGATTCTCTGGAACGGCCCGATGGGGATGTTCGAGGATCCGCGATTTGCCGAGGGCACGTTCGCCGTTGCGCGCGCGGTGGTGGCGGCCACACAGGAAAACGGCGCCAGGAGCATCATTGGTGGCGGCGACAGCGTGAAGGCGCTCAAGGTCTGCCAGCTCGGCGAGCAGGTCACCTTCATGAGCATGGGCGGCGGGGCGAGCCTGGAGTTTCTGGAAGGCGCGGTGTTGCCGGGCGTCGCCGCCCTCACTGACAAGTAATATCATCCTTTGTGGACAAACAACGCAAACTCCTCATCGCCGGCAATTGGAAGATGAACAAGACCGTGGCCGAGGCGCTGGACCTCGTCAACGGTCTGAATCGCGAGCTGGGCAACGTGAAGGAAGTGGACATCGTCATCTGCCCGCCGTTCACCGCCTTGAGCGAAGTTTCCAAGGCCATGCTCGATTCCAAGAGCATCCGGTTGGGCGCGCAGAACATGAGCGAGCACAATTTCGGCGCATACACCGGCGAGATTGCCGCCGGCATGCTCAAGGAATTCTCCGTGCGCTACGTCGTCCTCGGCCACTCCGAACGGCGGCAGTATCAGAAGGAGACCGACGCTCTCATCAACGCCCGGACCAAGGCGGCGTTGGCGGCGTCGCTCAAGCCGATCGTTTGCGTGGGTGAAACGCTGGCCGAACGCGAGGCCGGCCTCACGGAGAAAGTCGTCGGCGCGCAGATGCAAGGGTGCCTGGCCGGTCTGACAAAAAAGCAGATGGAAGAAACCATCCTCGCCTACGAACCGGTCTGGGCCATCGGCACCGGCAAAAACGCGACCGCCAGACAGGCGCAGGAGGTGCACGCCTTCCTCCGGCGGCAACTGGCCAGACTCTTCACCGAAGCGGTTGCCAAACGGGTGCGCCTGCTCTACGGTGGCAGCGTGAAACCCTCCAACGCCCGCGAGTTGATGAGCCAGTCTGACGTGGACGGGGCGCTGGTGGGCGGAGCTTCATTGGAAATCCGCAGTTTTTCCGACATCGTGAAAAATTCCATCTGACAACAACGACCTATGAGCTTATTGATCGGATTTTTGACGTTCATCCTGGTGATGAACTGCCTTTTTTTAATATTGCTGGTGCTGGTTCAACTGCCCAAGAAGGACGCCGGCGCGGGCACGGCCTTCGGCGGCGGCGCCACCGACGCGTTGTTCGGCGCGGGCACCGGCAACGTGTTGACCAAACTCACCAAATACTCCGCCGGGGTTTTCCTGGGCCTTTCACTCCTGCTGTCGGTCCTCAACATCAGCGCGCATACCCGGAGCGGCGAGGGCTTGAAAAGGGAGTTGGAAAAGAAAGCGCGTGTTCCGGCGCCCGCCGTGCCCGATTCGGTCAAGTTGCCCGCCGGCTTCTCGAACACGAATCAGTCTCCCGGCACCAGCGGCATCGGCCAGCTCAATATCATCGTCCCGACGAACCCACCGCCGGACGCACCGAAGAAATAACTTCGTGCCAGGAAGGCGCGTCGGGCGCCGCGGAAAAACTTCCGGCGGCGATTTTTCAATTGTGGTATGAGGCATGAGGTATGAATGCATCGGGACGCGCCTTGAGTTTCATATTTCCCGCCTCATACCTCATACTTTTCCTCCTCGCCGCCTGCGCCCGCCGCGAGCCGCCCGCCGACCTGGTCATCATCAACGGCGCCGAACCCGGCTCGCTCGACCCCGCCCTGGCCATCAGCCTGGAGGAGTTGCGCGTGGTGACGGCGCTCTTCGAGGGCCTGCTGCGCTACGATCCTCAAACCGGCCGGCCCGTTCCGGGACTGGCCGACCGCTGGGAAGTTTCGCCCGACGGCCGGACCTGGACGTTCCACCTGCGCACCAACGCCGTCTGGTCCACCGGCGAACCGATCCGCGCGGACGACGTGGTGTATTCCTGGCGGCGCGTGCTCGACCCGGCCACGGCGAGCGATTACGCGGGCCAGTTATTCTACCTCAGCAACGCCGAGGCCTTCAACAGCGGCAAACTCAAGGATCCGTCGCAAGTGGGCGTGCGCGCGCTCGACGACTTTACTGTCGAGGTCGAGTTGAACCATCCCACGGCGTTTTTCCTCGACCTTTGCGCGTTTCAAACGCTCGCCGTCGTGCCGCGGCAAACCATCGAAAAGCTCGGCGATCGCTGGTTGCGCGCGCGCCCGTTGCCGGTGAGCGGCCCGTATCAACTCGAGGCCTGGCGCGTGAACGACAAGGTGCACCTGCGCAAAAACCCGCGTTACTGGGACGCCTCCCACACGCACTGCGAGCGGGTGGACCTGCTCCCGATCACCACGCCCAACACCGCGTTCAACCTTTACGAGGCCGGCCACGCGGACATCATCTGGGACAAGGAACTCGTGCCCGCCGAACTCCTCGAAGTGCTCCGCACGCGGCCCGACTACCATGCTTTCGATTATCTCGGCACCTACTTCCTGCGCTTCAACACGACCCGCAAACCGTTCGACGATCCGCGCGTCCGCAAGGCGCTCACGCTCGCCATTGACAAGCAGCGCCTCGTCGAAAAAATCCTCAAGTCCGGCGAAAAAACCGCCACGCATCTCGTGCCGCCGGGCGTGGCCAATTACCAGTCCCAGGCCGGCCTGCCGCATGATCCCGCGCAGGCGCGGCGGCTGCTGGCCGAGGCGGGCTATCCGGGCGGCAAAGGGTTCCCCGCCTTCGCCTACCTGTTCGATTCCGCCGCCGGGGGCGCGGCGAAAATTCACGCGAAGATCGCCGTGGAAATCCAGCAGATGTGGCGGCAGGAACTCGGCGTCCAGGTCGAGCTGCGCCAGATGGAAAAAAAAGTTTACCTCAAGGCGCAGACGTCGCTCGACTATGACGTGAGCCGCAGCAGTTGGATCGGCGACTACAACGACCCGAACACGTTTCTCGATTTGTTCATGAGCAACAACGGCAACAACCGCACCGGCTGGAAGAACGCGTCTTACGACCGGTTGATGCGCGCGGCCAACATGGAAATGGATGTCGCCCGGCGCGCCGCGCTGTTGCGCCAGGCCGAGGCGATGCTCGTGGCCGACGAGGCGCCGATCGCGCCGATCTATTTTTACAGCGGGTTCAACTACTTCAATCCCGACCGCGTGGCCGGCATTTACCCGAACCTGCTCGACCTGCACCCGATCAACGCCATCCGAAAATTGAGCGGCGTGAGGCGGGCAGCGAGGAATGACCCATGACCAAGGCCCAATGACAAAGGAATTCCCCAGGGGCAATTCCCAAATAGAATATGGCGCTGAACCACGGCCTTGCGTCATTGGAATTTGGTCATTCCTTTGTCCTTGGTCATTGGACCTTGGACCTTTCGCACAATGATGACTTATTTCCTCAAACGCCTCGCCTTCCTCGTCCCGCTGCTGCTGGTCATCAGTTTCCTGGCCTTCCTGCTCGTGCGCGTGGCGCCGGGCGGGCCATTCGACAAGGACCGCGCGCCGGCCTCGCCGGAGATCGAGCGCAACCTCAAGGCCAAATATCATCTCGACGAGCCGCTGCTCCGCCAATACGCCCGCTTCCTCGGCGGCCTCGCGCAGGGCGACTTCGGTCCGTCGCTCAAATACCGCAATCACGACGTGACCGACCTGATCCTGCAAGGGCTGCCGGTCTCGCTGGCGCTGGGCTGGCTGGCCTTTGGCTTCGCGCTTGGGCTGGGCATCCCGTGGGGCGTGTTCCTGGCGGTGCGCCGTGGGCAGCTCGCCGACTTCGGCTGGGGCCTGCTGGCGTTGCTGGCGGTGTGCGTCCCGGGCTTCGTCGTCGGGCCGCTGCTGGTGATGGGGCTGGCCGTGTGGTGGCAGTGGTTCCCCGTGGCGTTGTGGGAATCGGCGCGGCACGCGATATTGCCGACGATCACGCTCGGCCTGTTTTTCGCCGGCAAGATCGCTCGGCTGATGCGCGAGAGCATGACGGCCACCTTGCAGGCCGGGTTCATCACCGCCGCGCGCGCGAAGGGCCTGGGCGAAGGCGCGATTCTTTTCCGGCACGCCTTGCGTCTGGCCGTGCTGCCGGTGGTTTCCTATTCCGGGCCGATGCTGGCCGATCTGCTCACCGGCTCGTTCGTGGTCGAAAACATTTTTCAACTTCCCGGCGTGGGCGTGTTCCTGGTGAACAGCTCGCTCAACCGTGACTACACGATGGTCGTCGGCCTGGTGCTGCTTTACGCCGCGCTGCTGCTCGTGTTGAACCTGCTGGTGGACGTGGCCTACGTGCTGCTGGACCGGCGCGTGACTTTGCATTGAAATGGAAACGCCCGCCCATCCGCCGGGAGCCTGGCGGCGCTTTGCGCGCAACCAGCCCGCCCTTTTCAGCGCCGTCGCGCTGCTGGCGCTCATCGCGGTGGCAGCGCTCTGGCCGTGGCTGGCGCCGTACGCGCCGGAAACATTGAGCGACGCGCAATTCGCGCCGCCCGACGCACAGCACTGGTTCGGCACCGACGTGCACGGCCGGGACCTGCTGACGCGCACGCTGTACGGGGCGCGCATTTCGTTGCTAGTGGGCGCGGTCGGCGCGGGCGTGAGCCTGGTCATCGGCGTCTTGTGGGGAGCGGTGGCCGGTTACGTGGGCGGCCGGTGGGACGGGGCGATGATGCGCTTTGTGGATGTGCTCTATTCGCTGCCGTCCATCGTGTTTGTGATCGTGTTGATCACGACGCTGGAACAATTCTTCCGGCAATGGCTCGCGCGCATCTTCTCCGCCGACCTCGGCGCGACGGCGCGGCTGGTGTTCCTGTTCGTCGGCCTGGGAGCGGTGTCGTGGTTGACGATGGCGCGGATCGTGCGCGGGCAGGTGCTGTCCTTGCGGCATCAGCCGTTCGTCGAGGCCAGCCGCGCGCTGGGGGCGGGTCATGCGCGCATCATTTTCCGCCACATCCTGCCGAACGTTTATGGCATCATCATCGTGTATCTCACGCTCACGGTGCCGTCGGTGATTTTATACGAGTCGTTCCTGAGCTACCTCGGCCTGGGCATTCAGCCGCCCCAGGCCAGCCTCGGCTCGCTCATCGCCGAGGGCGCGGGGCAGATCAACCCGATTCGCATTTACTGGTGGGTGATTGTCTTCCCGGGCGCGTTGCTCGCGGTGGCGCTGCTGGCGCTGAATTTTCTGGGCGACGGTTTGCGCGACGCGCTTGATCCGAAGGCAGGTGGCTGAAGGTATGAGGTATGAGGTATGAATTATGAAGTACCCGCGCCTCAACGCACGTCCCTTCCTCATCCTTCATAACTCATCATTCATACCTCATAACTCACTTCTGCGTCGGCGCGGGCAGGTTGAGCGCGGTGCGCAGTTGGGCCTGCAATTGCGGCTGGAGTCCGTGCTCCGGATCCAGCAGGCGGTCGAGCGCCTCCCGCTTCAATTGCGGCAGCGGCGGCAGGCCGACACGCTTTAACTGCGTCGCGAACCGGAGTTGGTGCTGTTGCCAGATCTGCTCGGCGAGATGTTCGTGGCCGGCGGCCTGGTCGTTTTCTCCCAACGCCAGATAAGTGAAGGCGGTGGTCAAAATCCCATCAATGTACCCCTTGATTCTGTCAATCGAAGCGCCCGTGAGTTGGTCGCTGACGCGCTCGACGGCGAACCGGTCGAGGTCCAGATCGGCCGCCACGGCGTCGGGATATTTCGCCCGCAAGGTGGCCAGCCACTGAGCCGCTTCGGATCGGCGGTTGAAAACGTAAAACAAGGAAACCACGTGCGATAAAAAAAACTTGTGCCCGGAGCCGATGCGCTCGCGGGATTCGGGTTCCGCGGCGAGCATTTCTTCATAGGCGGCATTGGCCCTGGCGACGAGGTCGAGATTGGGGCCGAGTTCGAATTGCCCTTGCGGGTTGGGCACCACGCGCCCGCGCAGGCAGGACATTTGCATGGACTGATAAACCACCCGCCGCAGGAAGTGCAGGTCCTGCTGCCGGCCTTTTTCCAGGCCGAGCTTGGCCCAGTAAATGGCGTGGGCGTCCGGCAAGCGCCAGTCCAGCGGGCCGTACTCCTCGTCCACTTCCTTCATCCGCTGCGGGTCGAGCTTGTAAGTGTCCCGCAGCAGTCGGGCGCGGGCCTGCGCGTCGGCGTTGGTCGGATTCATCAGCGCCGCGAAGTCGGGCCGGCCCGAACCCAGCGCGCGCGTCATTTCCTCGGCCCACGACTGCTTATAGTACATGTGGGCGTCGTCCATGATGTAGCCGATCTTGTGCTGGAAGAACCAGGCCAGCTCGCGGTAGATCAGCCCCTCCCGCGGATTGTAGGCCAGCGCGTCGTCGCGCAGCAGTTCGACGCCGCGCCGGACCCACAGCCAGCGGTCGTGCGGGTCGGTGAATTTGACCGAGATGTTGTAGGCCATGTTCCAGCTTTGATAAACCCAGACGAGGACAAAGTGCGGCTCCAGTTTGGTGATCCAATCGGCCAGTTGCGCCATCTCAAAATATTTCCCCTGGTCCTGCAACTCGGTCGCGCGGATCCAGAGCAGGTTGGCGATCAAACCACGGAAACCGCCCAGTGCGACCGTGGTGAAGGCGAGCACGGGCGGCGCATTCTTCAGCGGCTCGACGCGCGTCAAGCCGAGCCGGGCGCGGTCCTGGTTCAGCCGGCGCTGCGTGAAACCGGACCCGCAAAGCAACACCAGCGCGAGGGCCGCCAGGACCAGCTTGTAGGCTTTGGCGCGGTTCATTAGGTTCCTTGCGCGGTGGCCAGTTCGCGCCGGTTGAAAATGGTGATGCCAATCGCGCCGATCAGGCCGCTCATGAGCACCAGGATTTGCGTGAAGGCCAGTCCGAGCTGGCCCCAAGTGATGCTCCGGCCCGTGCTCAAGGCGTCAATGGGCGAAAAGCCCTGTACCAGGTTGATCACTTTCAGCAATGCCTTGAAGGCCGGCAGGACCACCCAATCCACCCAGCTCGAACCGCGCTCGCCGGTTTCGTGGTTCACGTCCATGATCGAGCCTTGCTGGATCACCCCGGCGAGTGTCCCGCTGGACAACACGATCAGCAGCACGCTGAGGGAAAAAAATGCCGCCACCGGAAACGACAGCCCGCTGGCCGACGCCAGCCCCAGCGACGCCAGCAGGCCCAGCCAGCAAAACACGATCAGCAGGCCGCGGACAAAATTCAGGCCGAAGCCGCCTTCGCGGTAGAGCACCTCGAGGCCGTCTTCCAGCGGAAAGACCAGCGCCGTCTGGCTCCGGTTGCTGCACTCGACGTTGAGCCGGCCCTGTTCATCGAGCAGGGCGGTGGGCACCTGCAATTCATGAAATGTCTCCGCCGCCAGGCGCAGCGTGAGCTGCGAGCGTGGCCGGTCCGGTGGGCCGGCCTCCCAGACCGTGTCGTACGTGCCGGTGGCGCTCTTTTGTGCGGCGTAAAATTTCACGCGCAGATAAAGCGTCTGGCCGCGCAACGAATGTTTCACCGGGCCGAGATCAACCGTCCAGCGGCGCAAAAAATTCGGCGGCACGACCTCGTGCTGGGCTTTGATGTCCGCGCGGAGTTGTCTGCGCAACAGTTCGAGGTTGACGCCTTCGAGGGACATTTCCCTGGGTTTTTTTTCAAGCACGCGCTCGACATCGCGCTCGAGGTCCGGCGGCGGCTCCCTGGCCGAACCACGTGCCACCAGCACTTCGTTGAAAAGGATCGCCCGCTGGTCCACGGGCTGGGTGGGCAGGCCGTTCGCGCGCCAGATCAGGAGGAAAAAAAGCGCGCTGCCGGAGAGCGCCAGCAGCAGCGCATTGAGCGCCATGATGCCCAGCCATTTGCCCAGCCACACCTGCCAGCGCGCCACCGGCTTCACGTCGAGCATTTGCGCCTGGCATTCCGCGATGTCGCGCGCGAGCGTGCCGCAGCTCAGCCAGAGCGTGGCCAGGCCCAGCAGCACGGTGATGAGGCCCAGATTGTAGGTGAGCATGATCTGGATGAAGCCGCGCGCCGTGCCGTCGTCCTTGATGACCAGCGGCAGGCCGATCACCGCGCCCAGCAGGAGGACCGCGAGCACTTGAAAGAGGCGGAAACGGACCGCCGATTTCAATGTCAGCCAGGCGATGGCGAGCAGCGGTTGCATCAGGTGAATCTCAAACGGCAGAATTCGGCTCGAGTCGTGACTTTGAAATGGAAAGATTCCCTCACCCCGGCCCTACCCATGAACCGAGCGTTCGGTGTCCACCCTTTAGGGTGCTCGGCGACCGGGGACACGCTGAAGCGTGGACACCAAACGACGCGGCCCGGTTCAGGGGCCCAATTCGTGAGCCTCGGCGGTTCATGGAATCTCTCCCGGTGGAAGAGGAGGAATCGTTGCCAGCGTGTTCGCAGTTTGAGCGCGCCTGTTTCGGCGAGAGACGGGATGCGGTTCTCCCTCTCCCTCCGGGAGAGATTCCACGGCCCGCACAAAGCCGCGAATTGTGTCCCTGAACCGGAGAAAACCGAGCTTGGCCGCGTCAGCGTCTTGGACTGCGCCAGTCCTCTGGCGCTTTGGAAGCCGTGGGTTGTCGAAAGCGCCAGAGGACTGGCGCACTCCAAGACCTGGCGGTGATACGAACGGTTCATGGGTAGTGCCGGGGTGAGGGCGATTTTAATCTGCATCATCCCGGATTCCACAACGTCATCCTCACTTCGGTTTGCCCAGCAGCGAGGAAAGTTTTTCGTTCGCCTCCGACAAGTCGGCGGGCTTGGTCGGTTCGCCACTGGGCGGCGCAGCGGGCGCAGGTTTCGGTTGGGTCAACGTTTCGAGCCGGGCCGCGTCAACGGTTTCCTTGGGCGCGACTTCCACTCTCACCGCCGGTTCGGTCCTCGGCGCGGTCAAACGGTCCAGCACTCTCGCCGTGCGGTCCGGCCCCACGGCCTCGCCGCGCAGGTAGGCGGCCACCGGGCTGCCGGCCATCGCGCCGGACGTTTCGGCCGCGCTTTGCCGCGCTTTCTGCACCACATCGAGGAAATAGCTTTCGAGGTTTTGCGTCGGGTTATCAATCTGGATGCGGTCGGCAGCGACGTCCTGCCGGATGATCTCCAACACGCGCTCGAGCGTCTGGCGCGGCAACACCGGCGTGGTGATGCGGATCGAGTCCGGGCGCGCGAGCAATTCCTTGAGCGTGCCCATCGCCTGCACCTTGCCGCCGTACAACACCGCCACGCGGTCGCACACGTCCTCCACGTCGGCCAGCAGGTGGCTGCTCAGGAGCACGGTCTTGCCGCGGCGCGCGAGGGCGAGGATCAAATCCTTCACCTCGCGGCAGCCGATGGGATCGAGGCCGGACGTCGGCTCGTCGAGAATGATGAGGTCGGGGTCATTGATGAGCGCCTGGGCGAGGCCGATGCGGCGCTGCATGCCTTTGGAAAACTCGCCCACGGCGCGGCGGCTCACCTGGCGCAAGCCGACCATGTCGAGCAGTTGCGCGGTGCGCGTGCGGCGTTGGTCGGCGGGCAGCTCGAAAAGATTTCCGAAAAAGTCGAGCGTCTCGGCCGAATCGAGGTAGCGGTAGAGATACGATTCCTCGGGCAGATAACCGATGCGCGACTTGGTGGCCACGTGGCGCGGCGAATGGCCGAAGACTTCGATGTGGCCTTTGGTGGGATGGAGCAATCCGAGCAACAGTTTGACGGTCGTGGATTTGCCCGAGCCGTTGGGGCCGAGCAGGCCGAAGACTTCGCCGCGCCGGATTTCAAAATCAATAGTGTCCACCGCCCGCGCCTTGGTGCGGCCCCAGAAGTCCTTGAAGACCTTCGTCAGGCCGCGCACCGCGACGACGACCTCGTTGGAGTGCGGACTGGGGAGTGCGGAGTGCGGAGTGGGTTCAACGGCGATCATATCTGCGTCACTCTCCTTACGCCGGCTTCGGCGTCAACTGCGTGACAGTTTCGTGCGCGCGGCCGCCCGTGGTGCCCGGCGGCTCGACGGGGCCGGGTTGATAATGCTCCAATTCCTCGCCTTGCCGCACGAGGCGGGCGCTGTTGAAGACCACGATCAGTGAGCCGGCGTTTTGCAGCACGGCCGCGAGCACGGGATTCAAATAGCCGAATGCCGCCAGCACCAGGCCGCCAATAATGAACAGCACGCCGAGCAGAAAATTCTGGTTGATCACGCCGCGCGTGCCGCGCGAAAGCTGCACCAAAAACGGCAGCCGCCGCAGATCATTGTTCATCAGCGCAATCGTCGCGCTGTGGATCGCCACTTCGCTGCCGGCCGCGCCCATCGCGATGCCCATGTCGCCGGCGGCCAGCGCGGGCGCGTCGTTCACGCCGTCGCCGACCACCGCGACGCGATAGCCTTTGGCCTTCATCTGGCGGACGAACTCGACCTTGTCTTGCGGCAGGCACTCGGCCAGCACTTCGCCGCAGCCGATTTCACCCGCCACGCGGGCTGCGACGGGCTGGCGGTCGCCGGTGACCATCGCGATGCGCCGCACGCCGTGCTGCAACAAGTCGGCGAGCGACTCGCGCGCTTCGGCCCGCGTCTCGTCCTGCAAACCGACCCAGCCGAGGCACTGGCCGCCGCGCGCGACGAAGACCACGCTGAAGCCTTCGGCTTCGTTCAAATCCACCGATTTCAGAAAATCCTCGCGAATGCCGTTGTCCTTGAGCCATTGCGCGCGGCCGATGATGACGGGTGCGCCGTCCACCTCGGCGGTGATGCCGCGCCCGGCCGCTTCGGCGAAATTTTTCGGCTCGGCCAGCGGCACGCCCGCTTCGGTGGCCAGTTGCGCGAGCGCCTTGGCCGTGGGGTGGTTGCTGTATTTTTCGGCGGACGCGGCGAGCCGGAGCAATTCTGCCGGCGTCGTGCCCGCCAGCGGCGCGAGGCGGCTGACGACGAGCACGCCCTTGGTGAGCGTGCCGGTTTTGTCGAAGATGAAGGCGTTGATCTTCGCGGCCAGTTCGATGTCGCTGACGTTTTTGATGAGAATGCCCAGACGCGCGGCGGCGGAGAGCGCGGCCACCATCGCGGTCGGTGTGGCGAGAATGAACGCCGAGGGACAGGCGACGACGAGCACGGCGATGACGCGGCTCAAGTCGTGCGAGAACGCCCAGACCAGCGCGCCGATGACCAGCACGAGCGGCGTGTAGTAACCCATGTATTGGTCAATGAGCCGCATGATCGGCAGCTTGGTTTTCTCGGCGGCGAGGATGAGTTCCTGCACCTTGCCCAGCGTCGTGTCGTGGCCGGCGCGCGTGACGCGGATTTCCAGGACGCCGGTGAGGTTCTGCGTGCCGGCAAAAACTTCGTCGCCGGGCTTTTTGTCCACGGGCAGCGATTCGCCGGTGATGTTGGCCTGGTTGAACGCGCCCTGGCCGTTGACGATGACGCCGTCGGCGGCCACGTTGTCGCCGGGGCGCACGCGGATCATGTCGCTCACGGCGAGGGCCTGGACGGGAACTTCTTCCTCGACGCCGTTGGCGAGACGGCGGGCCTTGGTGGGGGTGAGCTTGATGAGCGATTCAATCGAGGCGCGCGCGCCGGCGGCGGTGCGGGTTTCGATGATTTCGCCGATGGACATGAAGAAGGCGACGATGCCGGCGGTCTGGTAACCGCCCGAGGCGAAGGAAGCGAGCACGGCG
This sequence comes from uncultured Verrucomicrobiota bacterium, assembly GCA_964539075.1. GTDB lineage: Bacteria > Verrucomicrobiota > Verrucomicrobiia > Limisphaerales > CAZIFU01 > CAZIFU01. The sequence continues at coordinate 16,936 of CAZIFU010000263.1, forward strand.
ATGCCGACCAGTTCGTTGATGCCGAGGATGCCGCGGCGCAGGTCCTGGATGGCCGTCCAGACGATGGGGTAGCCGAGGATGATGGCGCCGAACATGGCGCTGAGGCCCGCGACCATGGCGGCCTGGTCAAACGCGCGCTCGACGATGAACGAGTTGATGATGAAGATCAGGCCCACGAGCGTTTGCGGGAGGCGATAAGGAACCTGCTCCGTGCTCCGGCGGGCGGGCGCGGTCCCGGCGGGCAATTCCTGGGCGATGGGCAATGAGTCAGCCATAAGTGAAATCCTTAATCTATTCGTTTGCGAACAACGCGGAATTCCAACCGACGACGGTTCAAATCAGACAAACGCCCTCCCGCCGCGCAGTCCCGCAGGGACGGCTGAAATCAATCATCCAAATCGTTCTCGACATATTTTGGTCGCCCTTTTTGGGCTTCAGGTATCACGGCTTCGGGGTTTCTTTGGCCGGCGGTTTTTCCGGCTCGCGGTTCAGTTGCAGGCGCAGTTCGCGCGTTTTGCCGTCGGCGCGGGTGGGCAGAAAAACCTTGTCTCGCGCGTTGGCCAGCACGCGCTCCATCGTCCCGGTCAGCAGCCGCCGCTGGAACAATGCCGGGTCTTTCTGATATTGCGGCAACTGGTCGGTGAAATACCGCGCGTCGGCGGCGACCGCTTGCACGACCTGGTTGCTGGTTGTGACGCCGGCGCTGACGATGGCCTGGGCCTCACCGATGGCCTTGCGCGTCGCCTGATCGGCCAGCCCGCGCGCCTCGCTGATCTTTTTGCCGCGGTCCTGCGCGGCGGACTGCACGGCGTCGAACGCGGGCCGCACGGCCAGCGGCGCGCTGGTCTGGACTTCGCTCGGGTCAAGGGCAACGCCGAGGTTCAGCTCGTCAATCTTCCGGTTCACGCGCGCGAGCACGAGTTCCTTGAAGCCGCTGGTGTCCTTGTAGAGCGCCGCGTCCGCGCTGTAACGGGCCGAGGCGTAGAAGAGCGCGTTGTTCAACACGCCTTGGAGCACGTTGGTGATGTTGGCGAAGGTGAAGTGGTAGGTCAGCGCGTCCGCCGGGCGGATGTGATACTTCAACGTCGCGCGCACGTGGATGATGTTGCCGTCGCCGGTCAACGTGTAGCCGTCCACGCCGGGGGCGAGGGACTCGCGCGCTTCGGGTTCCTTGCCGGCGGCCTCCAATTCGGGCGTCGTGGCATACCAGCCGACGCTCGAAGTGATCGTGTGGCTCTCGCCAATGGGAATGCGGACGATCTCATCAATGGGCCGGGGAAAGGACCAATGCCAGCCGGGCCGCAGCAATTGCTCGCCGCCGGCGCCAACCGGCCGGCCGAAGCGGAGCAGGACGGCGACCTGGTTCGGTTCCACCACGAACATGCCGGAGAAAAGGAACACGAGCGCCAGGCCGGCCATCAGCCACTTGACGATGCGGAAGCTGCTGCCCAGCGCCTCCGCCAGCGCCTGCGTGCCGGCGTCCTCGAGGGCGGCGGTTGCGGCGGGCGGACGCTCGCGTTCGGAATGTTCCATGGGGTCTAGGGTCTAGGGTTTAGGGTCTGGGGGGCCGGGGTCTGGGTTCTCGGGTCTCGGGTCTGGAGTCCGGGTCCCAAGAACCCAGACCCTGTTTCTCCAGCGGGCCGGACAAGCTGAAGCTTGAACTCCGAACGGGCTGAACATGGCGTTGGCGTGGTAAACTTCATGTGCGTGCTCTCGTCATTTCTTCTGCGTCGGTGAAGGCGCGGCGGGTGGCGGCGCTTCGGTCCCCGGCGAGTGCAGCATGTTGAACGGCGGCGTTTGCTGGTCGAGAATCAACGTCGTGCGTTCCTTCGTCGCAAGTTCGAGCGCCTTGAGATCGAGGAGGAAGTTGGCCAGGCGCGGATTTTTTTCAAAAACAGCGAGAAACTTCGCGGCCTCGGCGTCGGCCTGGCCGCGCAGAACGGTCGCTTCGGCGTCAGCCTTGGCGAGGATTTCCTGGCGCTGGCGGTCGGCGTCGGCGCGGATGCGGATGGCCTCGGCCTCGCCTTCGCCGGTGAATTGTTTGACGAGTTGCTGGCGCTCCTCGCGCATCCGGTCGAAGACCTTGGCGGTGATGCTTTCCGGCAGGCCGAGCTGTTTGATGCCGACGAATTTGATTTCGATGCCGTAACTGTCCACCGCCTTGCGCTGCAGGTCGGTTTCCATTTTCTTTTCGATCTCGTCGAACTTGAGGTCCTGCTCGTTGGTGGAGATGAAGTCGGCGAAGGCATACTGGCTGACGACGCCGTTCTTGGTGTCGCGCACCTGGGCTTCGAGGGTCTGCTCGGCGCGGGCGAGGTCGCCCTGGTCGAAGCGTTCGAGGAACATCCTGGGATCGGCGACGCGCCAGCCGACGTAGAGGTTGATGAGCAGGTTGCGACCGTCGCGGGTGGCGGTCTGCTCGAAGCGGCGCTCGAAGGTGTGGATGCGGTTGTCGAAGGTGTAAACGTTCTGGATCGGCCAGGGGAGCTTCCAGTAGAGGCCGGGCGTGGTGAGGGTGCGCGAGTATTTGCCGAAGGTGGTGACGACGGCGACGTGCGTCTGGCGCACCTGGAAGGCGAAGAGGAGCAGGGCGAAAATCACCAGCAACACGGCGCCGGTGAACAGGGTGATGGTGTTTCGTTTCATGGGTGTAAGCGGTAATTGAGATAAAACATAATTTGAAATTGGATCGCCCTCACCATGAAGCGGAGCACCCCCTCACCCCATCCCTCTCCCCCAATGGGGGAGAGGGTGCCCGAAGGGCGGGTGAGGGGGAGGGGACGGTTCAGGGGTTGCAAGGGCGTGTTCATTTCGATTTCGCATCGGGCAGTGAAATGTCGAGCAGATCGGTCCGGATTTTGTCTTCCAAGTTGAGCAGGATGATATCCTGCGTGTTGGTGACGGCTAGGACGTACTTGCGCACGGGGCCGACGGCGCGGACCAGTGTATCAAGGTAGGCGCGCCGCGAATAGACGGTGGGCGAGGCTTTGTAAGCGGCGAGCTGGTTGGTGAATTGCGCGGCGCGCGCCTCGGCGCCGGCGAGTTTGTTCACGCGATAAACTTTCGCTTCGGACAACCGCTTCGCCGCTTCGGCCCCCGCCAGCGGAATGGTTTCGGCCCGGTAGCCTTCGGCCTGGTGAATTTTCGCGGCCTTCTCCTGCACGGCGCCGATCACATCCTCGTACGCGTCGGCCACGCGGACGGGCGGATGAATGTCCTGCAACCCGACCAACAGCACGCGCGCGCCGAGGCCCAGCGCGTCGGCGTGCGTCTGGATGCGGTCACGGATGGTTTGCGCGGCGCGGAGCCGGCCGGTGGTCATCACGTCCTCGAGGTCCACGCTCAGGAGATAACGGACGACTTCGCGGTTGGCGATGTCTTCGAGCAATCGGGCGGCGTCGCGGTGCCGGCCCGCCCAGGCGAAGACGTTGGTGACCTGGTATTGGACCGGGATGTTGACCGAGAGCAGATTGACCGGCACGGCCTGCTCGACGGTGGTGGTGGCGCTGCGCGTGGCCTCCCGGCTGGCGACGAGAAGATTGAATTCTTCGGCGGTGTGTTTCTTCGTCCAAAGGGCCACTTCCTCCTTGCCCGGTTTCTCTTCGTGGACGAAACCGACTTCGAAGCTGCGGATTTTCGCGGCGGCGTAGCGATAAACTTTGTCAACGGGCCAGGGCCACTTGAGGTGGAAGCCGGCGTCGAGCGCCGCGCGGCCGGCGACCGGCTGGCCGAAGCGTTCGAGCAACCCCTGCTCGCCCGGCTCGATGATGACAAACGTGGTGGACAGAAACAGCACGCCGAGTTGCAAGAGCACGAGCCAGGCGATGGCGCGTTCGAGAAAACGGTAGAACCAGGTCTCGGAAACCTTGAAACCGAACTGGTAATCGAGCGCCTGCGCGGCGGTGGTGATGACGCCGTCGGGCTGGCCGAGCAGGTCCACGAGGCGGCTTTCATAAAGGGGGCGGGCGGCCTGGCCTTTGATGCGGGGGCGGTAGATTTCGAGCAGGAGGTTCAGGGCGGTTTCCAGGGCCGCAAGCGCGAGGATCACGCAAAATGCGCGAGCCACCCAAAGGTCGAACCTCGGGAAGCCGAACCACGCCGCCGCCTCCGTCACCGTCACGACACAGCACAGCAACGCGCCCAGCATCAGGTAACCCGCCCCGGGCCGGAGGAGGCGCTGCTTTTCCAGACGCGCGATGCCGGCGGAGTATTTGCCCAACAGGAAGAGCACCAGCGCGAACAGCGCGAACAACGCCAGCGCGATCGTGACGCGGGCGACGATGGGTGGCGTCGCCCTGGCCAGCACGCGCCAGAACCAGGCGGCCGCGCCGCCTTGCAACAGCAGCAGCAACACGGTGAAGGCCGGCACCAGAAACCGCTCAAACTGCGCGCGGGCACGGGCTGCCGGGAAGGTTTCGGTTTCCGCGCTGAAGAGGGCCGCGCTGCTCCGGGCGCGGGTCAGTTCGTCGTATTCAAGTTTCTCCAGCCGTTCGCGCGCCTCCAGCCGCATCTGGAAACAACTCAGGGCGGCGACGAGGAAACCCAGGCCGAGGAAAAAAACCGCGCCCAGTCCGCTGGCGCTGTTCGCGTGGCGGGCCACCAGGGCGCAGGCGAAGCCGATTACCAGCAGCGCCCCCAGATTGGTCAGGCCGATTTTTTGAAGGTTGCGGTTCATGCCTGGTTCAACTCAACTCGCGTTCTTCAAACAAGAGCAACGCGAGTGCCAGCGAGGCGCCCAGGTAGCCCACGACGTAGCCGAAGGCCTTGGCGAGGTAGCTCCACGGGATCGCCTTGCCCGGCTCCAGCGCGTCGGCCAGCCAGAAAAGCTGCCAGTTGGGCACGAGGGCGTACAGGCCGGCGGCCCACCAGGAACCGGCTTCGGCCCGTTGCCCGAACAAATAGTCGGACATCAGGCCGAGCACGAACACGCCGGAGCAGATCGCCAGCGTCGGAATCATTTCAAAGCGCGTCGAGCACGCCAGCGCCAGCCCGGCGAGAATCCACAGCGCGAACAAAATCAAAATCCCCGCCGGCACCATGCGCCAGTCCACGGGGGAAACCTCTCCGCTGCGGTCCACGTGCACGGAAAACAAGAGGAGCGCCACGAACGCGATCGTCGCCATCAGCACGACGCCGAAAACCGCGTCCGACACAAAAGGCCGGCCGAGGAAAAAATTGCTGAACCCGCCCAGCGCGAAGCCCAGAGCCAGCGCGCCGTAAAACGCCAGCAACGCCGGGATGTCCGCGCTGCCGTAGGCATCGAAGGCCATGCGGCTGGCGAGCAGCGCGCTCAGCAGGTTGACGTAGGTGAAAAGGGTGAGCGCCGCCGCCAGGCCGGTGTATTTGGCGAGGAGGAATTGCGCGCGCCCGACGGGTTTGGCCAGCACGGCCAACGCGGTGCCGGTGCGGATTTCGTGCGCCACCGAGGCCGACGCGCTGACCACGGTGCCGAACAGGCCCGTCAGGAACAGCAACGCGAGCACGCTGTCCTTGACGAGCTTGCTGTCCTCGCCGAAACCGAAGTAGGGCACACAGGCGAGGAACACGCCGAAGGCCGCCGAACTGGTCATCAACAGCAGAAAGACCGGCTGGCGCACCAATTCCATGAAAGCATTGCTGGCGATGGCAATATATTGTCGCATCCGGGTATGCGGTTGTGCCTCACTTTACGAAGCCGGCCGGCGAATGCAAACCGTTAATGCGGGCGGGGCTGAATTTGAAGTGAAGAATCGGCTTGGTGGACAGGCGCATTTCCTGTAAAATGCCTGAGTCGAGGTATTTTGTAATTGGAATAACAAACAATTTGCGTAGCTTGGCTACGGGCTGACAATGCGCTGGAGGAAAACATGAAAGGCAAATACGGGTTTATCGTCGGAATAGTGGTGTGGGTTCTTTCGAGTTCTGTTTCGAAGGCCATTGAAGACCTGCATTTCAAGGTGCAAGGCTCCGAATGTGTTGTTCGATTGGCCGAGCGTTGAAGGGGAGACATACATGATTGTTTATCGCGAAACGATGGAGACCAATACGCCTTGGTATTTCCTGGCAACCAACGTCCCGGCTGCGACCGGCACGAATCGGACTTCGTTTGTGCATACGAATGGGGCGGATTGTTCCGGCGGTGGAGGCATGGGGATGATGACGCCGGCCGGCTCCGGAGGCGGTTCTATGGCCGAAACCATATCGGAACAGTCTGTGGGCTGCGAATCGAAAGATTCGACATCCGGCACTACCGATTCGTATCAGTTTCCGGCTTTTCCTTGGGATAAGGAAACACAAGAGAAAATCGCCGCCACCTTTCCAGGATTATTGCCACTTTTGCCTTGGGATGAAGAAACGCAGAAGCAGATAATTTTTTACTATGAACAGTCCAAGTCCAATTCATCATCTTCTCAAGGTGGCGTGGCGGTAATGAGCAGCGAGAGTGGGGGCGGGGGCTGCAAGGTGAGTGGATTTTACAAAGTCCTCCGAGTCGGAACCTGGATTGAACATTTGACGAACAACATGCCCGTCTCAGGACTTCTACTTGTCGGTGTCGAAGCAGGACATCCTGACGGAGAACTACAGAGCGTCACTTTAACCATTGATGGGTCTCCAGTACCGCATTCTGCAAGGAAGATTTCTCCATTCGGCGACCGCTACTTTGTTGCGGACACCACGCGCTATAGTAATGGCGAACACGAGATCCAGGCCCACTCGACATTTGTACTCAAGGATATTACGGGGGATGATGTTCCTTTCCTCCTCGTTGATAGTCCGGCCATCACTCTCCAATTCACAAACGTGGTCACGTTCGAAGAATGGAGCGAACTTTTCGGTGAGACGAATTGTTGTTTCACGATCCATTCGACAATCTTTGCAGCCAACTGGCAGATCCAAATCGTGAACGAGCAGCAAGTTTTGCTCAAAACATTGAGCGGACAAACCACCAATGGGCTGATTGATGTCCAATGGGATTTACGAAACTCCCAAGGACAACTCCAAACCAGTGGCGTTTTCAATTCAAGCGTGACCATCACAGCTCTAAACACGAACGCTGGGCCAAACCAAGCGACGCAGCAGGCACCTGTGAAGCTACAGCAAGTGAAAAATTGGCCTGGAGTCGGCCAATGGGTATTTGCCCGTCAATTGCTTTTTACGAATTACAACAACTCTGAAGATTTCTATGATATTATGGATTCAGTGGTTGCCTTGGGGGTCGAATGGGGAATCCAGCCTCCACAACCGCCACGGCAATCAGGAAAGCCTTGGTATATTCACTACACGAATGACCTAGCGTCTACGCGCTCGAACGATTGGAACGTATTGAGACAGGCATTGTCCAATTCTGTCGTGAGAAACTTCTATTACTTTGGTCACGGGGGTACGTTTCTGGGTAACGACTTTCCATACGGCATCGATTCGGGCGAGATGAGTATTTTATTGAAGATTTCGCTTCCCAATCATCCAAACTATCGTCCCCTTCGTTTCGCCTGGCTAGACGGTTGCGCCACGGCTGCGGACGATTGGGCAACACAGTTTGGCATCCAGGCCAGGCCGGATGTTTCGCTGGACTTTTACAAGACAAATGGAACACGTCCCGGCGCATTTTGTGGCTTTGCGAACAGTATTTACGCAAGAAATCACTATACTCCGGATAATACGTTGGACTTGGATTTTGCTTATTATCGTTCGAACTTCGTTTTTTATTGGCAAGAGATTGGAGCTACTCTAAAGAGCTCGCACCAGCAAGCAGATCAGCTTACACCAGAGCAAGACCCCGATTACCCCTTTCACTCGTACTTGAAAATCTACGGCTACAGTGAACTGCTTTACGGTCAATATAATCAGCCAGACGACTGGCCTCTGCCATGACAGGTTTTATGTTGGAATTGACAGCGGACTATGCAGCCTCCGTCCTCATGGCTATCCTGCCGGCCATTTCAGATTTTGCTGGCAAACTGGATTTAGCCGTTCCTGCTCCCCTCAGCACCAATGACGTGGCTCGCTTTGTTTGCCATCGCATCCCCGGACAATTTGGTGGCCAAGTCGTCTTAAAGAACGGCCTGCGGTTCTTGTATCAAGGCGGTATCGTGCAAAGCTTCGAGAGCACCAACTGCTATTCAACGCTGCAAGTCCCAGAGCTTGCCGAACGCTTCATTGCTGTACCAAAGATTTCACGCGAAGAAGCGGTCGCCATCACACGACAGAAACTTACGGAGCTTGGTTACAGACCCGAAAGCTGTTTTGTTTTGCCAGCACCCAAGGTGGAAGGTCCACATGACATTGGCTTGGGCGTGGTGCCGCACTTTGAAATCACTTGGCTGGACCCGCGTGATGGCACCCGGAGAATTCTGGTCGAAATAAACGGCGCAAACAGACACATCGAGCGATTGGAAGTCTTGGCGCCTGAATTTGAGCATCCGCCGCCGGTCTTGAGCGGGGCGCACCGCGAAAAGCAGCTTAAGAACGCTTCATTGGACCGCCGCAACACCGAGCGCGTGGCCACCACTGCGGAGCTACTTGGCCAACTGGACGCGCAAGTGGCGGAATTCTCCAAACGGCTCGGTCTATCGGTGCCTCGCCTGACCGAGCAATCCGTCGCCATCATTAAACGATTCACCAGCTCCCATCAGATGGACGTGTGGCTAACATCGGGCGAGCGATTTCGTTTTGAGCCAGACAATCGACTGTTCGGTTTCTTTAATCCTGGAAGTTTCTTCCCTCGCGAGACGACGAACCGCGTGCAAAGCTTCTTTGGAAAATCGGCTATTTCCGACGAGGAAGCCGAAACGATTGCACGCAAGTCGCTCGCAAAACTGGGTTATCAAGCGCCGAAATTAGGTTTGGACAAGCCGGCCCGCATTCGAAAGCCCGTAATCATCGGCAATTATTCCATCCCGCGTACTGATTTTGCTTGGGATGTCGGAGAGGGGTTAGAACTACGTGGATTTTTAGCCGTAGAAGTAGATACTCAGAAAGCTCGTATTACTTCCATCAGGGTAAGCGATGCGGAGCGGTCTTTATTGCCATTAAAGAAATAGTTTAATATGTCCGTCGAAATCCATCCGCAACCGGGCGCGCTGGCGAAATTTGGCAGCGAGTTTTCCGCGCTCTGGCGGGCGTTGCCGAACAAGGGTCTGTTCTTCGGCCTGCTGGCGGCCTGGCTGGCGCTGTTCCACGTCGCCGGCAACTCGACGTTTGGTTATTACGACACACCCTCGCTGCTGCGCTGGTTATACCTCGCCTACACCCAGGAGCAGTCGGAGGACGGGCTGGGACTGGTGATGCCCGTGGTGGTGCTGGGATTGTTGTGGTGGAAGCGGGGCGAGTTGCTGGCGTTGCCGCGGGGGCTGTGGTGGCCAGGATTGGCCGGGCTGGCGGCGGCGCTCTTCACGCACGTGGCCGGCTACATGATCCAGCAGCCGCGCGTCTCGGCGGTGGCGTTGCTGACGGGCGTTTATTTCCTCGTCGGCCTGGTGTTCGGACGCGCCTGGCTGCGGGCGATTTCTCCCCCTTTCGTGCTGCTGGGATTTTGCGTTCCGGTCAGCTCGTTGATCCAGAGCATTTCGTTTCCGCTGCGGCTGCTGGCCACCCAAATCACGGCGGGCATCAGCCAGCATGTGCTGGGGATTCACATCGTGCGGGAGGGGACGAAGCTGCTGGACGCCAACGGCACTTATCAATACGATGTGGACGTGGCGTGCAGCGGCATCCGCAGTCTGGTGGCCATTTTCGCGCTGGCGCTGATATATGGGTGTATCGCGTTGCGATCGAACCGGCGGCGGGCGTTGATGGTGGCGGCGGCCTTTCCGCTGGCCATCGCGGGCAATGTGTTCCGGCTGACGAGCATCATCCTCGCGGCGGAGGTGTTCGGGCGCGGGGCGGGAAACTTTGTGCACGAGCAACTCGGCCTGTTGCCCTACCTGCCGGCCTTTGCGGGCGTGATGTTGCTGGGGCATTGGCTGCGCGAGCGCAAAGCGTCCCTGCCTCTGGAGGTCGGGCTGGCATGAAACAAAAAGAGTGGATCGTGTTGGGCGTCGCGCTGGCGTTGATCGGCGGCGCGGGGGGCCTGCTGCAATATCTCAAGGCCCATCAGCGGCTCGGCGCGCCCGGCCTGAAGGTGCGCGCGGTGCCCGGTGATAACAAGCTGGCGATCGAGTTGCCGGCACAGTTGCCGGGCTACGATGCTAAGGCCATGGAAGCCAGCGCGGCGGAAATTGGCGGGCTGCCGCGCGACACGACCTTCGGCAAAATGCTTTATCGGGCGCCGGACGGTTTTGAAACGCTGGTCAACGTCGTGTTGATGGGGACCGACCGCACGAGCATCCACAAGCCGCAGTTCTGCTTGAAAAGCCAGGGCTGGGACATTGACCGGAGCGACGCGGCGACGGTGCCGATGTCCCGTCCGGTCCCGTATGATTTGCCGGTGATGAAGCTGACCACGACGCGGACCGGCAAGCTGGCCGACGGGCGGACGATCACGGTGCGGGGGGTTTATGTCTATTGGTTCGTGGCCGACCGGTCGCTGACCGCCAGCCATTGGGCGCGGATGTGGCGGATGGCCCGGGAACTGTTTCGCACCGGGGCGCTGCAACGCTGGGCCTATGTGACCTGTTTTTCCAACTGCCTGCCGGGGCAGGAAGAGGCGCTCTTCAACCGGATGAAACAATTCATGGCCGCCGCGGTGCCGGAGTTTCAACTGGCGGTGGGCCAGACTCAGGCCGAGGCGCCCGGGCCCGACCCGGTATTGACGGGGTTGCCGCTGCCAATCAAGTAAACGGCCAATCGGTCGCCTGAGTACGCCTTGCGGGTCGCCGGGGCAGGGAACATTGAACCCGGGCAGTCAGGCCGACGGAAGCTTGAATCATGTTGCGCCGCCAAAAACAAATTCGCACGCAGATCCGCCAGATCGTGGACATCTGCATTTTCGGCGTGAGCCTGGGGCTGGCGCATTGGCTGCGATCCATTTCGCGCATCGAGGTTTTTGGCGGCTCGGCGGAAATCCAGCCTTTTGCCGAGTACGTGTGGCTCTACGCCATCATTCTTCCCTTTGCGCCGCTGTTGCTGGAATCGCAGGGATTCTACAGCCGCGCGCTGCTGCCCTCGCGCCGCACCACGGCCTGGCAACTCCTCAAGACCTGCGCGCTGGCGGTGATGGGCGTGATCCTGGTGATGTTCATTTTCAAAATCCAACTGGCGCGTTCGGTCATCATTGTCTTCGGGGTCATCAGTTTCGTGCTCGTGATGCTCAAGGAAGAACTGGTCCGCATCTGGCTGGTTTCCAAAGTGGGCCAGGCGCAGTTGATGAAGCGGCTCATTGTGATCGGCACGAAGGACGACACCGAGCGGCTGCGGCTCGATCTGGAACGGCTGGCGCCGCATGACATGGTCATCCCGGCGCAACTGGACTTGAACGAGTTCCCGCTGGAGAGGCTGGTGGACCTGATGCACGAACATTCCGCCAACGGCGTGATCATCAGCCCGAAGCGCGTTTTCTTCGAGAAAATCGAACGGGTCATCCAACTTTGCGAGCGGGAAGGGGTGGAGGTCTGGCTGCTGGCCGATTTTTTCAAAACGCAAATTTCCCTCACGTCGCTGGACGATTTTTTCGGCCGGCCGATGCTGGTGTTTCGTTGCGGGCCGGAGGCCTCGTGGCAGCGGCTGGCCAAGGACGTGCTCGACGTGGGGGGCGCTTTTCTGCTCGTCGTCCTGTTGACCTTCGTGGTGCCGTTTTTGCCGCTGGTGGCGCTGTGGCTCAAGCTCGGTTCGCCGGGGCCGGTGTTTTTCCGCCAGCAGCGCAGCGGCTTGAACGGACGGCCCTTCACCATGCTGAAGTTCCGCACCATGGTTTCCAACGCCGAACAACTCAAGCAGGAGCTGGCGATCTTCAACGAAATGGAAGGGCCGGTCTTCAAATTGACCAACGATCCGCGCGTCACGCCCATTGGCCGCTGCCTGCGCAAGTGGAGCATTGACGAATGGCCGCAGTTGTTCAACGTGCTGCGCGGCGAGATGAGCCTCGTCGGCCCGCGGCCGCTGCCGGTGGACGAAGTGCAACGGTTCGACGACCCGGCGCACCGGCGCCGCCTCAGCGTCAAGCCGGGCATCACGTGTTTGTGGCAGGTGAGCGGACGCAACGAGGTGCGGGACTTCAAGGAGTGGGTGCGTCTGGACCTGGAATACATTGACCACTGGTCCCTGTGGCTTGACATCAAAATCCTCCTGCGCACCATACCGGCGGTCTTCCTCGGCACGGGGGCCAGATAAACCATCATGCCACCGGGCAACGCTTCACGCGCAAAGGCTCCCTCCTCCGAGGCGCCGGATGTTCTGGGAAACAGGTCCCGGACGTTCCAATGGAGTCAGAAAGCCCGCGTTGAATGACGAATGACAAAATCCTAATGACGAAAGAATGACGAAGGCCCTCAATGACTAATGAGCGGTTCGCCTAAAAAAATGTTGCGGAGCGCAGCAGGCCGGCATGGGAGGCAGTTCCCGGCCGGCAGAGGCCATTGGGATTTCGTCATTCGGATTTCTTTCGTCATTCGAGCTTCGTCATTAGTCATTCCCGAGTTGAGCCAGTCTGCCCCTTAAAAATATCGAGCCACCGGCGAGGCATTATGCCTGTGAAAAAAAATCGCCCAAAAAAATCAACCGGCCCCGTTTCCGTGGTGACCGGCGGCGCGGGCTTTTTAGGATCGCACCTCACCGATCTGTTGCTGTCGCGCGGCCACCAGGTCATCGCGATAGACAATTTCGTCACCGGCAGCGTGGACAACATCGCGCACCTGGGCGGCCACCCGCGCTTCCGGTTCATCCAGCAGGACGTGACCGAGTTTATTTTTCTGGAAGAGGCGGTGGATTTCGTCTGGCACTTCGCCTCGCCCGCCAGTCCGGTGGATTATCTGGAACTGCCGATTCAAACGCTCAAAGTCGGCTCGCTGGGCACGCACAAGGCGCTGGGCCTGGCCAAAAACAAAAAGGCGCGCTTTCTCCTGGCCTCCACCTCGGAAGTATACGGCGACCCGCTGGTGCATCCGCAAACGGAGGATTACTGGGGCAACGTCAACCCGGTCGGCCCGCGCGGCTGTTACGACGAATCCAAACGCTTTGCCGAGGCGCTGACGATGGCCTATCACCAGGAACACCGCGTGGCGACCCGCATCGTGCGCATCTTCAACACCTACGGCCCCCGGATGCGCCTGCGCGACGGCCGGGTGGTGCCGGCCTTCATGGCGCAGGCGCTCGAGCACCGGCCGCTCACCGTGTTCGGCAACGGGACCCAGACGCGGAGCTTTTGTTACTGCTCGGATTTGATCGAAGGCATTTACCGGCTGATGTACAGCGCGACGCATCTGCCCGTGAACATCGGCAATCCGCACGAGCTGACGATGCTGGAATTTGCGCGGGCGGTGATCCGGGCGACCGGCTCGAAAAGCAAAATCATTTTCAAGCCGCTGCCGCAGGACGATCCGCGGCAGCGCCGGCCCGACATCACCCGGGCGCGGGCGTTGTTGAAGTGGTCGCCTCAGGTTTCGCTGGCGGAGGGATTGAAGAGGACGATTGCCTATTTCCGGAAAAAAATCTGAGCCGGCCCGCGCCGGCCGTCCGAACCGCAACCGGATTTGATTTTCTGTTTGACCGCCGGGCGGGATTGCAGTAAGCACAAACACCGCTTTCTCACACCGTGCGAATTTGGGCTGGCCATAAAGTCGTTTACAGGGGAAAGTGTTGTGCGCACCGATGCTGAATTCAAAGTCATTTTTAAGCCTCGATTTCGGGGCCGGCAGTCTCAAGATGGCGGAGTTTGAAGTGACCGAAGCCGGCTCCCTTCGCCTCAAGCAGTTCGGCGTCAAATCCCTCGGCCAGGAAGGCGCCCAGGACAACACGCGCGAAGCGTCCATTCTGCAGGCGATCCGCGAGTTGCTGGCCGAGAAACATTTCACCGCCCGGAACATCAACGTCTGCGCGCCGGGGTTTCACGTCTTTTCCAAGTTTGTCAAGCTGCCGCCGGTGGACACCTCCAAGGTCACCCAGATCATCCAATACGAGGCCCAGCAAAATGTCCCCTTCCCGCTCGAAGAAGTGGTGTGGGACTTCCAGATTCTGGGCGCCGCCGCTTCGGGCGAACTGGAAGTGCTGCTCGTTGCCATCAAGGCCGACATCGTGGAAGGGCTGTTTCGCACGGCGGAGGCCGCCGGCCTGCGCCTGGAACTGGTGGACGTTTCCCACGCTGCGCTCAACAACGCCTTTCGCTACAATTACGGCGACCTGGACGGCTGCACCATGTTGCTGGACATCGGGGCCAAGACCAGCAACCTGTTGTTTTTCGAAAAGGGCAAGGTCTATTCGCGCAGCATCAACATCGGCTCCAACTCCATCACGCAGGATTTTGCCACCGAATCGCGGCTCTCCTTCGCCGACGCGGAACGGACCAAGACGGAAAAGGGGTTTGTCAGCCTGGGCGGCGCCTACGAGGAGCCGGAGGATGCGCAGGCGGCGGCGATTTCCAAAATTGCCCGGCAGGTGATGACGCGCCTGCACATCCAGGTCAATCAGACCATCCAATTTTACCGCGGCCAGCAGGGCGGCTCGGCGCCCGCGCGCCTGTTCCTGGCCGGCGGGGCCTCGATCATGCCCTACACGGCGCAATTTTTCGCCGACAAATTGAGCGTGCCCGTCGAGTATTTCAATCCCTTCCGCAGCATTGAAATTGATCCCGCCGTTGCCCTGCCCGAACTGGAGAAGGCGGCCCATTGCTTTGGCGAAGTGGTGGGCCTGGGGCTGCGCAACCTCGCGCACTGTCCGGTCGAGTTGAACCTGATGCCCAAAAGCTCGATTCAAAAGCAGCAGTTCAGCCAGAAGCAGCCTTATTTCGTCGCCGCCGTGTTCGCCCTCGTGCTGGTCGTGTTTGCCTACGGGTTGTTTTACAAAAAGCTCGTCGCGGTCAAGCAGTCGACGCTGGAGGATTTGGGCGCGCGTGTGGACCCCTTGAAAGTCCAGGAGGCGGCGCTGAAAAAGGCCCAGAACGACTTGAAGAAAACTCAAGGCGAAGCCGACCAATATGTGAGCTGGATCGAGGACCGGCAGTATTGGCCCGAGTTGTTGACCGAATTGCGCCGCGTCCTCCAGCAGACCGAGCGGAACACTTTTAGACCGGGCCAGCCGACCGGCGTCTGGATTGAAAACCTCGGCATCCAGACCGACGTTCCCCCGCCCAAAACGGAGGAGGCCAACCCCGAAGAACCGGCGCCCGAAGAACCGGGCACCGCGCAGCCGCACTCCCGCGTGCCGACGCCCGCGGAAGCGGCCGTCGCGGGCACCAACGAGGTCGCCTATCTCAAGCTCACCTGCCGCGGGGTCAACCTCAATAGCGTATCGCCCTCGGCCAATTCCGACCTGGCCTTTGCGCTGGCGCGCGAGCTGCAAGCCAGCCCGCTGTTGGACAAGGAGGGCACGCAGCTTACGGGCACGCTCGAGCCGGTGGAAGACTCCGCCGTGACCTTCAACTTCGGCGTGACTTTGAAATTAAAACGCCCATTGAAATTTTAGCATGCTCTGGCTTAAACGAAATTTGTTCCTGGCGGGTTGGGGCGTGGTGGCCCTGGGCCTGATGGCGGTGGCCTTCTACTTCCTTTTTTCCGTCCGCTCCCAGCACGACGCCGTCAGCGGGCAACTGAACCAGGCCACGGTGGAACTCCAGCGTCTTTACCAGTCCGAGCCGTACCCTGAATCCAAAAACGTTCAAGCCATCAAGCAACAGCAGCAGCAGGTCGCCGACTTGCTGCTGGAAGTCAAAAAACACATCCCGCCGCCGCCGGCGGGCCGGATGGACACCGCCAGCTTCAAGAAGCTGGTGGACGATTCGGTTTTCAAACTCAAACGCGAGGCGGAGGCGGCCCGGGTGACGCTGCCGCCCGGCTGGGATTTCACCTTCACCGTGCAACGCAAGGCCATGCGCTTCGCCCCGGGCACCATCGAGCCGCTGGTCGCCCGGTTGGAGGAGATCAAGGCCCTGTGCGCGGTTCTGTTCCAGGCCCGCGTGCCGTCGCTGGACAGCCTGCGCCGCGTGGCCGTGTCGGCCGACGAACTGGAAAGTGGTTCGTACGATTACCTCACGCAATCAGTGGTGACCAACCCGCTCACCGGCCTGGTCAGCGTCCCTTATGAGGTGGCGTTCACCGGGTTCAGCGCCGAACTGGCCACGGTGCTCGATGGGTTGGTGAAAGCGTCGAAGTTTGTCATCGTGAAAAACATCGCCGTCGAACCGGCCCCGGCCGTGACCAACCTGCCGCCGGTGGGCGTGGCCGTCCGTTATGTGGCGCCCCCTCCCCCGCCTTCCGACAACCCGGACGAGGAAACCGAGAAACCAGTCCCGGTGTTTCTCCCACCGGGCGCTCCCGCGGCCAGCAGGAGCGGCCTGATCACCCTCCTCCATCCCCAATTGCTGCACATCACGCTTTTGCTCGACGTGGTCGCTCCGCCGGCGGTCAAATGATCCAGCGCATGGATTTTATAAAAAGACATTACGAGAAGGTCCTCCTGAGCGTGGTGCTGCTGGGCATGGTCGTGTATGCGGCGCTGTTGCCGGGGAAAATCAACCAGGAGCATGCAGCGCTCAAAGCCAAGCTCGACAACATCATTCAAGGCCTCAAAAAAGATATGCCGCCGCTGGATTTGAGCCGGCAGGAGGCGGCCCTCAACAAGCTGCGCAACCCCACCCCGCTCATCATTTCCGGTTCGCACAATCTCTTCAATCCGGTGAAGTGGGTGCAAAAGCCAACCGGAGAAAGAATCAAGCTGGCCAACCCGGACGACATCGGCATCAAGGCCGTGGTCGTCACCAAAATCACCCCGTTGAAGCTCACGGCTACCTACCAGGGTATCAGCGGCGCCGGCAGCCCGGTGCGCTACAAAATTATCCTGCAGGACGAAGCGGCCCCGACGCCCGGCGGCCGCCGTCCCATCTCCCGCACCGTGCGAGAGGGTGAAAAGAACGACCTCGTTCGTTTGGCCAAGGTCAATGGGCCGCCCGAGGATCCAACTTCACTGGTCCTCGAACTGTTGAAGAGTGCTGAAACGATCGAGATCGGCAAAGCCAAAACGTTCGAGCGCGTGAACGGTTATGAGGCGGAAATGAAATATGATCTGGAAAACAAACCGTTCCGCAGCCAGCGCGTCAATATGAAGGTCACCGTGGACGACGAAATTCATATTATCGTTGATATCAATGAGAAGGGTGTGCTATTCCAAGCCGAATTAAACCGAGAACGGACATTCCGACCACTGGCGGCTGCGCCATGACCATTTTCCTTGCCGAGGCCAGCCCACTGAACCGGAGACCAACCATGATTAAAGCGCTCACCACCACTTTAAGCTTGCTCTGCTTGCTGGGGGCCGCCTCCCCGCTCGCCGCGCAACCCGACCCGGCCCGGAAGGCGGAGGAAGAAGCCGTGCGCCGGCAGGAGGCGATCCTCCAGGCGCAACAATCGTTGGCCATGGCGCAGGCCACCCTGAAACAGGGCGACCTCTTCAAGGCCGCCAAACAATTCGAGGAAACCCTCGCCACGGTCCAGAAAGTCAGCGTCGGTCTCGAAAAAGAGCATGAACAGGCCGTGGCCGGGTTGGCGGCGGTGAACCTGCAACTGGCCCAAATGGCCCAGCGCCGGGGCGACTACACCGAAGCCAACAACCGCGTGGTGCGGATTTTGAAGGTGGACCCCCACAACGCCGCCGCCCTCAGCTTCAAAGTGGGCAACGATAAAATCATCGAGTCGCTCAGAGGCCGTCTACCCAGTCCCGAAGCCCAGGCGCAGGTGCCCGCCATAGCGGAGGAACAAATCCGCGTCAACACCCTGGTCCGCGACGGCAAGCTGCTCTATGAAATGGGCAAACTGGACGAAGCGGAGGCCAAGCTCACGCAGGCCACCCGGGCGGACCCCGAAAACCGCGCCGCCTTCTATTATCTCAGCCTCATCCATGAGGCCCGTTACAGCCAGGAAGCCCGCAAGCGCGATGACTCCGCCAAACAGGCCATCGTGGAGGTGGAAAGAGCCTGGAATCCGCCCATCAAGCGCGACCTCCTGCCCGTGCCCAATCCCATGGCCAATCCCAACCTGGTTTATACCGGCAAAGGGCGGCAGACGATTTTCCAGAAATTGAGCCAGATCCAACTCAAGGAAGTGCAATTCGACGGCCTGCCCTTGAGCGAAGTCATCAAATACCTCAGTGATGAGGCCAAGAAACTCGACCCGGAAAAGCGCGGCATCAATTTCATCATCAACTCCAACGCCGATTCGCCCTCCGGCGCCCCGTCGGTCACCGTGGACCCGACCACCGGCGCGGCCATTCCCGTGCCTCCTGCCGAACCGGTGGACCTGAATATTGTCACCATCAAAATCATCCCGCCCATCAACGATGTCACCCTGGCCGAGGTGCTGGACGCGATTGCCAAAGTGGCGGACAAGCCGATCAAATACTCCGTGGAAGATTACGCTGTCGTGTTCACCCAGAAGAGGCCCGAAGCGGTCCAGATGTATTCGCGCCAGTGGCGGGTCAACCCGAACACTTTTATTCAAGGCTTGGAAAGCGTCTCCGGAATCTCTTTCGGGGCCTTGGACACCGGCAGCGGTG
>CAZIFU010000264.1:0-14352 GCA_964539075.1 uncultured Verrucomicrobiota bacterium
CGGAGAGTTCGCTGACCGGCACGCTGAAATGCTGCCAGGTGCCGAAGGTATCCACGAATTTGATGTCCACCATCTTGGCCCCTTGTTTGCGGGCCATCTCGATTACGCTTTTGGGAGTGCTCATGGCTTGTTGATTGCGGATTGGAATTGAGGGTTTGTTGTCAATGTGCCGCTGCGCCAAGGTGCGGCTCTCGGCCACAATTATTGGCGCCGCGGACGGATTGTTTGCGTTCCGGTTTAGCCGCCGTGATAACCTTCCTCACCATGTTCAGAGAGGTCGAGGCCGACCGTTTCAACTTCCTCGTCGGCTCGCAGGCCGATGATCGCCTTGACGATGAAGGCAAGGATGGCGGTGCCGACGACCGCCAGCAACAGCGTCACGACAATCGCTTTGGTTTGCTCGATCCAAAGCGTGTGGCGCACGATGTCCTTGAGATTGGTGTTGAGGTTGGCGTTGACCGTGGGCGTCGCCAGGATCCCGGTCAGAAACGCGCCCAGGGTGCCGCCGACCGCATGGACGCCGAAAGTGTCGAGAGCGTCGTCATAGCCGAACCAGGCCTTGAGTTTCCACACCGCAAAGAAGGGGATCAACCCGGCAGCGATGCCGATGATCACGCCGCCCTTGGCAGAGACAAAGCCGCAAGCGGGAGTGATAACGACCAGTCCGGCCACCGCGCCGGAGCAAAAGCCCAAGATGCTCGGCTTGCCGCGAAAGAGCCATTCGGCCATCGGCCACACGAAAGAGGCAACCGCCGTGGCCAATGTGGTCGTCGTGAAAGCATTGGCCGCGATGCCGTCAGCGGCGATAGCACTGCCGGCGTTGAAGCCGTACCAGCCCACCCAGAGCATGCCAGTGCCGATCATGCAGAGGACCATGCTGTGCGGTGGCATCGGTTCCTTGCCGAAACCCAGGCGCTTGCCTAGGATCAAGCAGAGGACCAACGCCGACCAGCCGGAGGACATGTGGACGACGGTCCCGCCGGCGAAGTCAATCGCGCGGATGGTCGCCTTCGGATTCCACACGCCGTTCATAAAGCCGTCCACGCCCCAGACCATGTGGGCCAGCGGGAAGTAAACAACGAACATCCAGCCGGTGATGAACAGGAGGATGGCCGAGAACTTCATGCGCTCGGCAATCGCGCCGATGATCAGCGCGGGCGTGATGATCGCGAACATCAACTGGTACATCGCAAAGACATTGTGCGAGACCCAGGCGCCGTAGTCGGTGTTCGGCTCGGAACCGACGCCTTTCAGGAAAGCCCAGTCGCACGCCCCCCAAAACGGATTGCCGCTGTGGAAAGTGATGCTGTAGCCGCACAGCCACCAGAGAATCGTGACGAGGCCCGTGATGCCGAAGCATTGCGCGAGCACCGACAGCACGTTCTTGCGGCGCACCAGGCCGCCGTAAAACAGCGCGAGGCCCGGCAGCGTCATGAACAGCACCAGCGCGGCGCAGACCATTTGGAAGCTGTTGTGGCCCGGTCCGGGCGAGGTCGCGATGGCCGTGGCCGCATTGGTCTGGCGGGCGCCGTTCTGAACGTAGGCTTCGAGGTCGGTCAATCGGTCTTCGACGCTCGGACCTTTGGCGGGAGCGTCGGCGGCGCGGAGTGTGGGGCCGGTCGAGAGGATGGCGGCATATAAGCCAAGAACGAGGAATAATTTTTTCATGACTGGGTTCAATGAAGGTTGGGGAGGGGTGGGTTAAACCGCGGCGTCGCCTTTTTCCTCGGTGCGGATGCGGATGGCTTGTTCCACCGAGGAGACAAACACTTTGCCGTCGCCGATCTTGCCGGTCTTGGCCGTTTTGACGATGGCGGCCACGGCGGGTTCGACCTGGTTGTCCGGCAGGACGAGTTCGAGTTTGATCTTGGGAAGGAAATCCACTGTGTATTCGCTGCCGCGGTAGATTTCGGTGTGGCCCTTTTGCCGGCCAAAGCCTTTGACTTCGCTGACGGTCATGCCTTCGATCCCGATTTCCCCCAAGGCATCCTTCACTTCCTCCAACTTGAATGGTTTGATGATTGCTTCGACTTTCTTCATAGAATTTAGGTTTTGATTGAGCCGGCGCTAAACGGATTGAGGTCTTAGCAATGGCGGTGCCACGGCGGATTTTATTTTCAGCCGGCGCGGCTAAACACCGTGATTTCAAGGGAATAACCGTTGCGGGAAAAAAACGGCGGGAGGAGATCAGCGCCTGGGGCTGTCGCGATTTGACCAGCGGCGTTTTTTTTAGCCAGCGAAGCCGGACGATGATTCAAAAGAAGGCCGGCTCGGTGCTTCGCCGTAGTCACCTTGACAGGCGGCCTGTTAACAAAGTAGGAGCCGAGGTAACGAGGCTCAATTCTCCTCGAAAAAAACCAAAGTCAGAGCCTCGTCACCCCGGCTCCTACTATTATTAACGGTCTGTCAGCCGTAAAGAAGCAACTGAATGTTTTCGGGAAGGTTCTTGGCGACTTCGGTGACGACGTCGCCCTTGAGCAGTGAGGCGAGCGTGCGGCGATGCCGCGAGCCGAGGATCAAAAGGTCAATGCCCAACGTGGCCGCGAGGTCGAGGATGGTGGCGCCGGGGTTGTCGCTCACCGCGTAAACCGGGAGGACCGGCACCTGGAATTCCCGTCCCAGTTCGATCATCGGATACATGATCTCACGGGCCTGCGGATCATTCCGCCAGAGGGGACGCTCGCTGCTTTGCAAGGGGCCGGGCAGCGCGACCGCCAGTTCGCTGACGTAAAGCACATACAACGTGCTTTGGCGCAGCCGGGCTTCCTCCAGGGCGAAGCGCAGCACCGGGGTCAGGCCGCGCGCCGCGACCAGAATCGTTTTGCCGGGAATCAGATTGGCCCGCAGGTTGATCAATAATTCCGGCGCCACGGCGGCGGCGACTTCCTGGCTGACGGTCACGGTCCGCAGACCGGCCCGCCGTTGCACGTAACTGCGCAAAGCCAACCCCGATCCCAGCACGCAGAGGGCGAAAAAGAGCGCGTCGTTCTTGGTCCGGGCGATGGTCAATTCCACGACCAACAAAGTGAGAAAGGTCAAGCCCATGATCACTCGCTCGTACATTTTCAGGCTCAACTTCGCGTTGAAGGCGCATGAACCAAGGTTGACGGTGATCGCGCCGATGACCCCGATGGCATACAGGCCGGCCAGCGATTCGAGGTCCGTCACCAGCATCACCACAATGAACGGCAACGCGGTGGCCAGCAGCATCGGCAGCCAGGGCACGCCGTGCGGGTTGAGCCGCGTGAAGTTCCGCGGCATTTCGCCGTCGCGCGCCAGCATGTACATGAGGCCGATCATGGCGCCGATGGCGGTGTTGACCGCGCTGAGCAACAGCAGGCCGACCACGACGCCGGTGACCAGACCGAACACGTTACCGAAGGCCTCGCCAAAATTGATTGCTCCGTAATGCTCGGCCAGGAAGCGAATCATGTCCTCCCAGCGCTGATTCAGGAGGGGTTCGAGATTCTTGGGCACGGAGAGCATCGCCCAGCCCAGGAGCGCGGTCACGAGCACCACCTCCGTCGCGACGACGAAAATGGCTTTGCCCGCAGTCCGGGCGACCCTGGGTTCTTCCATCGTCGCGCCGGCGTCCAGTTTCATCACACCGGTCAGGTTGGCGATGGCTTCCACGCCGCTGAGGGCGAGGATCACGCCGGTGAACCAGATCCAATTCTGTTTGAAACTGGCGTGCGACGGCTCCAGGTGTTCCGTCGTCACGTGCGGCAGGCTCAAGGCGACGATGGCCAACACGACCAGTGCCGTGGGCGCGGCCAGCAGGAGGGCCAGGCTGCCGGTGTGTTTGGGGCCAAAATAATTCATCGCTCCGATCACCAGGATGATGCCGGCAGCCGCCAGGCTCACGTGCTCGCGCGGGATGCCGGGCAGGTAGCTCATGGCCGCCCACGCGCTCATCGCCGCCGTGACGATGAAATTGGCGACCAGCAACAGCGCCCCGATCACCGCCAGCAGCCGGCTTTGCAGCCGTGCCGCCGAATAGACGCCGCCGCCGTCGGGGTAATATTTGCACACGAGGATGTAGTTGTAGCCCACCACGGCCGTCAGCGCGCAGACGGCCAGGATGATCGGCAACGAGGCGTAAGCGGCGGCAACGAAACCCAGCCCGAGGACATAGGCCTTGCTGGTGCCCCAGTCGCCATAGAGCAGCGCGGCCGCCCGCCGCCAATCCAGGTTGCGGGGCCGATGGATGCCAGTGCTATCCATGGCGCTTCGTCCGGGATGACCGGATCCAATCTGGAAAAAAAGAACGGTAAAGGGCGGCGACGGCATGCATCGTGCCGGGATACTGAGGGCAAACCCTTTTTTCCGTCAAACGAACAATGCGCGGCCAGGGGCCGTTTTCGCAACGGGAAGGCTCCGGCCCTGTTGCCGGCCGTTTGGTTGTCAGGGCATTTTTTCTGAACACGAGAGGAACGAAGCACCAAGCACCAACCTCCAAGCACCAGAGAAGCTCCAAATCTCAAACACCAAACAATGCTTCGGGCGCCCTTTGAGACTTGGTGGTTGGTGTTTCTCTGGAGGTTGGAGCTTGGAATTTGGAGCTTTTGGCCCAGGCGCAGGGCTTCCTGAAAACTGAACTGTGCCGGGGTCGTCCGGGTCAAGATTCCTTCTTGCAACCAAGTCTCAATTAGCCTACGGTGTGCCCGTGAACGACCGCAAAGCTGTTTCCTCTCGCGTGCCGGACCAATGCGGCCAGCCGTTGATTTGTCCGTTGAGCCAGGTCCGCGCGGGCACGGCCGTGCGCATCAAGCAGCTTTCCGCTTCGCCCGAAGTGACCCACCGGCTGCGCGAGTTGGGCTTTTGCGAGGAACGAAAAATCAAGCTTCTCAGCCAGAATGCCAACCTCATCTGCCAGGTCTGCAACGTCCGACTGGGCATCAGCGTCGAACTGGCGGAGTCCATTCTGGTGGAACCCTTGCCCGCGCACCATAAGGTTGCTTGACCCATGTCCGCCGACAGTCAACCGCTGACTTCGCTGGCCGTTGGCGCGGCCGGCACCGTCACGGAAATCAATTTGCCGGCGGAAAACCGGCCACGGCTTATGGAGATGGGGCTGCTGGTCGGCACACCGGTCGAGTTGGTCCGCTTCGCGCCGCTGGGCGACCCGGTGGAAATCAAAGTGCGCGGCTATCACCTGACGTTGCGCAAGCACGAAGCCGAACAGATTCTCGTTCACGCCGACGCTGGCGGAGGAGGCAGGGAAAATGACGAATGACGAAATCCGAATGACGAAAGAATGTCGAATGTCGAATGGCCCAATCCTCCCGTTCCCCCTTGGGAATTCGGGCTTCGTCATTCTTTCGTCTTTCGTCATTAGTCCTTAGTCATTCCTCTTCCGTCCCATGCCCGCCGCCGCTCCATCCGCCTCCGCGACGACCGCTTCCGCGCGCACCGGCTACGTTGTCGTTACGGGCAACCCCAACTGCGGCAAGACCACGTTATTCAACGCGCTGACCGGTCTGCGCGCCAAAGTGGGCAACTACGCCGGCGTCACCGTCGAGCGCAAGGAAGGCCGCATGTTAGGCACGCCGCCCGACGGCCCGATCACGCTGTTGGATTTGCCCGGCTGTTACAGCCTCAGTCCCAAGTCGCTCGACGAGCAGATTTCGCGCGACGTGCTGCTCCATCGGCTGGCGGAAGTGCCGGCGCCGGAGGCGATCGTCGTTGTGATTGATGCCTCGAACCTGGAGCGTAATCTTTATTACGCCACGCAAGTCATCGAACTGGGCTACCCGACGTTGATCGCGCTCAATATGATTGATGTGGCCAGGAACAACGGCCACGAGATTGACGTCGAGCAACTGGCCCAGGCCCTGGGCGTGCCGGTGCTGCCGGTCGTCGCCAGCCGGGGGGAAGGGGTCCCGGCGCTGCGCAAAAAAATTCTGCAGCTCAAGCAAACCGTTCCTGCCGGCGCGCCGCGCGTTTTTTGTGAACTGCCCGCTCCCTTCGCGCGCGAGGTCGAAACGCTGGAGAAATTGCTCGCCCGGGATTTCACCCACCGCCTGGCCTCGCTGCGCGCCGAGGCGTTGCTGCTGGTCGCGGACGATACTGCCTTGGCGGCCCGGACGGCCCACTACGCGGGGGAAGTCGGCCCGGTGGCGGACGCGGCGCGCCGGCGTCTGGAGCACGCGGGCATCGACTGGCGCAGCGCCGCCATCGAAGCCCGATACGCGCGCGTGACCCAAATCCATCGCGCAGTGACGCGGGAGACGCGGCCGAACCAGGAGACCTTCAGCGACCGGTTGGACCGGGTGTTCACGCACAAAGTCTGGGGCCTATTGATTTTTGTCGTCCTGATGGCGCTTATGTTTCAGAGCATTTTCACGTTCGCCAAGTTCCCGATGGATGCGCTGCAACACGGGGTTGGCTGGTTTGGCGGGCAGGTGGGCCGCGTGCTGCCGCCGGGCGCGTTGCACAGTCTGCTGGTGAACGGCGTGATCGCGGGCGTGGGCGCAGTGATCACGTTCCTGCCGCAGATTTGCCTGCTCTTTCTGTTCATCGGGCTGCTGGAAGACACCGGTTACATGGCGCGTGCCGCGTTTTTGATGGACCGGGTGATGAGCAAGGTGGGGCTGCACGGCAAGAGTTTCATTCCCATGCTCAGTTCCTTTGCCTGCGCGATTCCGGGCATCATGGCCACGCGCACCATCGAAAGCCCGAAGGACCGGCTGGTGACGATTCTCGTGGCGCCGTTGATGAGTTGTTCGGCGCGGTTACCGGTGTACACGCTGCTGATCGCCGCCTGCATTCCCGACCGGCGGGTGCTGGGCTTCATCAAGCTCACCGGGTTGACGATGCTCGCGATGTATCTGCTGGGCATCGTGGTGGCGTTGTGCATGGCCTGGCTCTTCAAAAAGACGCTGCTCAAAGGGGAGACGCCAATGCTCATCATGGAGTTGCCGCCCTACAAACGCCCGGTCCTCGCCGTCACGCTGCGGCACATGTGGGACCGCTCGAGATTATTCCTGCGCCGCGCGGGCACGGTCATCCTTGGCATCAACATTCTGCTCTGGTTCCTGGCCACCTATCCGAGGAGCGCGGACATCGAAGCCCGGTTCGCCCAACAACGCGCCACCGTCGCGGCCCAGGCGGCCGAAAGCAGTGAAGCCAAAGTTACGCGAGCCGAACATCTCGTCAAATTGGACAAACAGGAGGCCGGGGAAAAAATCCGGCACAGTTTCGCCGGGCGGTTCGGGCGCTGGATCGAGCCGGCCATTGCGCCGCTGGGGTTCGATTGGAAGATCGGCATTGGCATTGTGGCGTCGTTTGCCGCGCGCGAAGTTTTCGTCAGCACCATGTCGGTGGTCTATAACGTCGGACACACCGACAACCCGGAGGCGATCACGCCGGGCCTGGCGGAAATCCTCAAGGAACAGGTGCGGCCCGACGGCACGCCGGTTTACACCACGCTGGTGGCGGTGACATTGATGGTGTTTTACGTGCTGGCGATGCAATGCGCCAGCACGGTGGCCGTCGTGCGGCGCGAAACGAACTCGTGGAAATGGCCGCTCTTCCAATGGGCCTACATGGGCGCGCTGGCTTGGGTGCTGGCCTTTATCACCTACCAGGTCGGCAAGCTGGCGGGACTGGGCTGATCGAGCAGGAAGCATCCGCCCGTTTTGGGCGGAATCGGCGTCCGGAGGGACGAGCTATGCGAGTCCCAAACTTCCGCCGCTTGTCCGAAAAATATGAGGACTCGCGTAGCTCGTCCCTCCGAAAAAGGGATATGAGGACTCGCGTAGCTCGTCCCTCCGAAAAATGGATTTGGCTTCACGTCTTCCCCACGCTGCATTTTTTCGTGCCATTGCAATCTTGACAGATTGAGCGCGAGCAATAGGTATCAGCAAGATTCCGTTTTTCCATTTGTCACGGCGGTCGAAGGAAAAGTTCGCTTATGAAAACGCGAAGGGCGGTCCGTTTTTTCGGGCGAGCGCTTGTCGCGCTCGCAATTCTCCTGGGCGCTTCCGAAGGGCTGGCCCAGTCAACCAACAACTGCTCTCTGCCGGTCGTGACCGTTGTGGCCACGGACGCCACCGCCGCCGAATCCGGCGACCCCGGCGCGTATACGGTTTATCGGGACGGCAACACGAACAGCACGCTCAACGTGTTTTACCTGATCGGCGGCTCGGCCTCGAACGGGGTTGATTGCGACCGGCTGGCGAACTGGGTGGTGATGCCGGCGGGGGCGACGTCAGCCCAGATTCCCGTTACGCCGATAAACGACAACCTCGCCGAAGGCAACGAGACGGTGGTCATTCAACTGGCCTATCCGCCGTGTCTGATTCCCGTCAACTACCTCATCGGCTCACCGAGCAGCGCGGCCGTCACCATTCTGGACGACGACACGACCGGCACGAATCAGCCGTCGGAGGTCAACCTTGTGTTCCCGACTGACGGTGCGGTCTTCGTGGCGCCGGTGGGCATCACGATTTTTGCCTTCGCCAGAGACGCCGAAGGCTCGGTGAGCACCGTGGAATTTTTTGAAGGGGCCAACAGCCTGGGCATCGCGACCAACAACCCGTATGTGCTGTCGCCCATCGGCCCCTTTCACCTGACCTGGTACAACGTGCCGCCGGGCAATTACACCTTGACCGCCAAGGCGACCGACAACGGCGGGGCCATGACCGTCTCTCCACCCGTGAATATCACGGTGAAAACGAACCCGCCGCCCCCGACCAACTTCCCGCCGGTCGTCACGATCTTTGCCACCGACCCGGTGGCGTCCGAGGGTGCCAATTGTTTCTGCTGGCCGGGTTGGTCGAGCGGATTGCCGACGAATTTCCCGTGCCCCAACACGGCCACGTTTGTGGTGCGCCGGTTCGGTGACACGAACAGCGACCTGACCGTCTTTTATTCGATTGGCGGCACGGCCTCGAACGGGGTGGATTACGCGGCCTTGCCGGGCGAGGTGGCGATTCCAGCGGGCCGTCGCTCCGCCCGCATCACCGTCCTTCCGGTGGACGACAATCTGGTGGAACCGCGGGAGACCGTGATATTGAAACTGTTGCCACCGACGAATTCGCCGCCGTATATCGTCGGTTTCCCTGGCAAGACTGCGGCGGTCATCGTGGACAACGATCAACCCGGGCCAACCGCGTTGTGTCTGCCCGACAGGTTGTTCCACTGTGTGCTGCCGGGCACCAACGGCGCCGGCTACCGGCTGGAGGTTTCCACCGATTTGATCAGCTGGACCGCGCTGTGCACCAACGTGGTGACTGATGGCGCCATTCATTTCGTTGATCCGGATGCGCCGGCCATCGGGACGCGATTCTACCGCGCCGTGCCCGAGCCTTACGTGCCCGTGGACGAATAAGGGTTTGGCGCTGGCAATGTGTTTCTTTGAGCGGCGATTGGCACACTTGAACCGTGGATTCCAAGGAGCCATCACGCCTCAACAATCTTTTGTTGCATATGCAACCAAAGCTTGCAGACTTGGAAAAGGCGGTTCACGGAGAGGATCCCCAGGCACTGCCGGGTGGCAGCCTTTGAGCACCTGCAAGGAGGGTGTTTTCCAAAAATATTTAACGATTTTTATACAAAATCGCCGACACCGGTGTCTATGTGGTGAAAGTGTGAATTGCGAACCACACCCGCACAATGATTGGTGCCGGCGTTTGTACGAGGCCAAGGCGGCCGGATTGCTGCTTTACGGCCGGGCCTTGGGACTTTCCCACGGTGAAGCTGAGGACGTGTTGCAGGAAACATTTCTGGCGTTGCTGCGGCGAGGTTCTCCGCCGGTGCAGCCGGAGAATTATTGTGTGCGCAGCTTTCGCAACCGCGCGCTGAATTACCGGCGCGGCGTGTGGCGACGGCTCCTGCGGGAGTTGGAGTCGCGCCGCTGGTTCGAGCGTTCGCCCGGCGAAACCGTGGCCGAGCGCCGTGCGATGCGATGCCTGAGCGAATTGCCGGCGGCCCAGCGCGAGGTCATCGTCCTGAAAATCTGGCATCAAAACACGTTCGAAGAGATTGGCGATTTGCTGGAGTTGTCCCCCAACACTGTGGCGGGGCGCTACCGTTACGGCCTCCAGAAGTTGAAAGCCTGTTTGAAAAAGGAAACCTATGAACCCATTGCATCCCTGGGAGACCCCTTTCCAATCCTGGAAACCACGCCCGCCCTCGGCCAGAATTAAGGCCCGGCTGTTTGGTTTGAAGGCCGATGGCGCGGAGCTGAATTCGCTGAGCGGCCTGGCCGCCTGGCGGCAGCTTCACCGGGCGCTCGGCATGCCGGGATGGAATTGGCTGGCTTCGGCCCTGGGTTGCCTGCTGGTGCTGGTGGCCGTCTCTGGAGAGCGCCCCGGCGATTCCGTCCACGGTTCGGATGCACGCGCCAGGCGTTTTTTGTCCCGCGACATTTTAAGCGATCAGAATGCGATTGCCTATTATACGGCGGCCGAGCACAGCGGACGGAACAGTTGGGCGGCGCCCATTTTAGGATGGACAAACACCGCCCGTTCCCTTTCTAGTATTGGCTCTTTTCCAGGCTGGAAGACGAATTTCTAAGCCGGAGGAAAGCAGTTAAACCACGAATGGACACGAATGAACACTAATCAGGCCAAGGTTGACGGCTGCGCCTGGCTCCAACACGCGGGCGAATCAAAGGGTACGGCCAGTCGCAGTCGGGCGGTCGAATTTTCGATCCGATATTCGTGTCGATTCGTCCCGCAAGGCGCGATTCGTGGTTCCGCCCTTTGAATCCTTCCAGCGAAGGTTTCGGAAACATGGGCAAAAATAAATCCAGGCTGCCGCCGGCCAGACCGGCCGAGTCCAAAACCAAACCGGCGCCGACGACCGCCGCTCCCGCCAACCCGGCGAAAGCCACCACGGTTCTTCCTCCGCCGCGAGCGCCGCATCTGTTCCGCAAAATTGACTGGTGGGCTTTCGCGCTCACCGCGCTGCTGGTCTTCCTGGGCTATTACCTGACGCTGTCGCCCAACCTGACGCTGGAAGACTCCGGCGAACTGGCCACCGCCTCCTTCTACGCCGGGATTCCGCACCCGCCGGGCTATCCGGTGTGGACGCTTTACACCCATTTGTTCACTTATCTGCTTCCGGTGTCCAACATCGCGTGGCGTGTGGGCGTGTCCTCGGCGTTTGCCGGCGCCGTCGCCTGCGGGCTGCTGGCGATGATGGTCACGCGCGGCAGCAGCATGATGATCGAAGGGATCGCCGAATTGAAGACCCTGGACCGGCGATGGGAGAATGCGCTCTGCCTGGTGGCCGGGGTGGTGGCCGGCGTGTTGATGGGGTTCAACGGCTACTTCTGGAGCCAGGCGATAATCGTGGAGGTCTATACGCTCAGTGTGCTCTCGCTGATGATCGTGCTGATCTGCCTGCTCCACTTCATGTATGTGCCGGAGCGGCGGCGTTACCTCTACTGGGCCTTGTTCGTGTTCGGCATCTGTTTCACCAACCACCAGACCTTGATCGTCGCCGCGATCGGCATTGAATTGGGGATTTCGGCGGTGCAGCCGCGGCTGGGACGCGACTTGTTTCTCGGCAACAGCCTGGTTTACGTGGGGGCCATCCTCCTGAAAATGAACGGGATGCTCACCAGTTTCGACAACAATCCGCCGTTATTCGTCATTTTCAATCTCATCGGCATCGCGTCCATGATCGCCTGCGGCTTGCTGGCGCTCCACACCAAAGGGCTGGGGACGGAATGGAAACCGGTGCTCATCATGGGACTGCTCTGGGTGGCGGGCGCGGCGTTTTATTTCTACATGCCCATCGCGTCCATGAGCACGCCGCCGCTCAACTGGGGTTACCCGCGCACCGTCGAAGGCTTCTGGCACGCGCTGCAACGCGGCCAGTATGAAAAGGCCAACCCGGCCAACATCATCCAGAACCCGTTGCGCTTCGTCGGCCAGCTCTGGATGTACACCGAGGGGGCCATCGAGGAGTTCAACGTGGTGTACCTGGCCATTGGGCTGGTGCCGTTTCTGTTTTACCGGCGGATGCAAAAGCGGGAGCGCTCCTGGATGATCGGGTTGTCGGGGATTTATCTCGGCCTGGCCCTGTTGTTGTTGATCCTGCTCAATCCTTCGCCCGACCGGCAGAGCAAGGAATTGAACCGCGTTTTTTTCACCTCCTCGCACGTCATGATCGCGATGTGGATCGGCTACGGTCTGACGCTGATCGGCGCGTTGATGGCCACCCAGTATGAGCGCTGGCGGCGCTGGATTCTGGTCGGGGGCGTAGCCGCGGCGGCCATCCAGCTTTATTCCCTGAGCAAAGTGTTGGAGAGCACGCACGACGGCGTCGCCCGAGTGGCGGCGTGGACGGGCATCGGGGTGATTAGCGCGTTTGTGCTGGTCATTGCGGCGTCCCGGTTGCGCGCGCCGATGGGCCTTGCGCTGGCGCTCTTTGCCCTGATGCCGGCGCATTCGATCCTCTCCCACTGGTCGGACAACGAACAGCGCGGGCATTTGTTCGGGTACTGGTTCGGGCATGACATGTTCACGCCGCCGTTCAACGGCGCCGACGGCAAGCCGCTTTACCCGGAGATGGACCGCGACACCGTGTTGTTCGGCGGCACCGACCCCGGCCGGTTCAATCCGACCTACATGATTTACTGCGAAAACTTCATCCCGCCGCGCTGCAAAAAGGACACCGACCCGAATTTCGACCGGCGCGACGTTTATCTCATCACGCAAAACGCGCTCGCCGACCAGACGTATCTGTCCTACATCCGGGCGCATTACAATCGGAGCGCGCAGAAGGACCCGCCCTTCTTCCAGGAATTCTTTCACGCTCCTTTCCTGGCGCCGCTGGATGATTTCTTCACGGCCCTGGGCGCCAGAATCGAAAAACGCCGGCGGGCCGATGGCGTTTTTCCACCGCGGGAAATTCTCACGCCAACGGTGGACGATTCAGCCAAAGCTTTTCAGGAATACATTGGCGACGCTCAGCGGCGGGTCGAACACGACCGCCGTTTCCCCAATGAGCCGCCGCAGGTCCGGCCGGGCGAGGACGTGCACATTGACGGCGGCCGCGTGCAGGTCTCCGGCCAGGTCGCCGTCATGAACATCAACGGCCTGCTGACCAAGGTGATTTTCGACAAGAACCCCGACCACTCGTTTTATGTGGAGGAAAGTTTTCCGCTCGATTGGATGTATCCCTACCTGACCGCTTCGGGGATCATCATGAAGATCAACCGCAAACCGTTGCCGGATATGACCGAGGAAATCCTCAGCCGCGATCACGAATTCTGGACCCAGTATTCCGGGCGGCTCATCGGCAGTTGGGTCACCTACGACACGCCGGTCAAGGAAATCTGCGACTTTGCCGAGCGGGTGTTTCTGCGGCGCGATTTCACCGGCTTCAAAGGCGACCGCAAATTCATCCGCGATGACAACGGGCAGAAAGCCTTCTCCAAGCTGCGCAGCGCGATTGCCGGCGTCTATGCCTGGCGGCTCGGTCCGCAATGCCCGCCCGAATACCGCCCCAAGACCGCCGAAGCCCAGCTGCGCCTGCTCAAGGAGGCGGATTTTGCCTTCCGCCAGGCGTTGAGCTTCTGCCCCTACAGCCCGGAGGCCGTCTATCGCTACGTCAACCTGCTGGTCAGCGTCGGCCGCGCGGACGACGCGCTGCTGATTGCCCGGACCTGCCAGAAAATGGACCTGGAGAATTCCTCCCTGCAGATGTTGATCGACCAGGTGCAACGCGTCCGGCAAGGCAGCCAGGCGGAAAAGTCGTGGCGCGACAATCCCAACGACTTCCAACTCGGCTTCAATTTCATCTCGCAACTCCTGCAGCAGGGACAGACCAACCAGGCTTTGGCCGTGCTGTCCCAAATCCTCGCCAACCCGAAGGGCGACGCCAACGTGGCCCTCTCCGTGGCCAAAGCCTTCCTGCAACTCCAATACGTGCCGGGGGTGGAAGCGTCGCTGATCAAAATCACCACGCTGTTGCCGGACAATCCGGAAGCCTGGTACGATCTGGCCGCCATCAAGACCGTCCTGCAAAAAACCAATGACGCCCTCAGAGCTTTGGAAATGGCCTTGAAATATAGCGCGGAACGTCTGGCCAAAAATCCGGGGGCGACCAACCTCCAGATGTTCATCCGGCAGGACGGCCGCTTTAATCCCCTCCGGCAACTGCCCGAATTCCAGAAACTCGTCCCGCCACCCTGAGCGGGTGTTGAGCAGTCCGTTGAAAAACCTTCTCCCTTCCCATGAACCGGCCCTGCCTATGAAGCTCGTTGGCCATGCAACGAGGCGGCCTCCACGCGGGCTGGCGAAGGCGCGAAGCGTTTGGAGTGCGCCGGCCCCAGCCGGCGCTTTCCCAGTCCGCCACAGCGCCGACTCGCGTCGGCGCACTCCAAACGCTGAC
>CAZIFU010000265.1:0-7650 GCA_964539075.1 uncultured Verrucomicrobiota bacterium
GGACAAAATTCTTCAAATTGAGTTTTTTGGCTTTTTTTTGTTGCTTTGATATATGTCATACACATATACTTCAGGTCATGAACTCCATTCCCACTCCGCAATCGCTCCTCAACGACATCGCCCAAATCCAGCGTCTGGATCGCGGCACTGTCAGTGTGCTTCGCCAAGGCCCGCAAGGGCCCTACTATAATCACCAATGCTATGAAAAGGGCCGCAATGTTTCTCGCTACGTGCCCCCGGAACAGGTGCCCGACCTCAAGGCCGCCCTCGAGGGCTACCGTCAGGTCCAGGAACTGATGGCGCAATACGTGCAACTCATGGTGGAAAAAACCCGTGCCGAACGAGCGGTGAGCGCAAAAAAAAAGACCCGACGCCACAACTCCTCCTGGCCCAAGAACAGGAAATCCAACAGTTGATGGCGCATTTTGGCGGGCAAACGCCCAATGGCCTGGCGGTGCAACAGTTGGAAGTGCTGGTGCGCACCGCCATCTTCAAACCCGCCAACGCGCTGGTGCAATGGCTGCTGCAACAAGCGGCCGACCGCGTCGATGCCGCCTATCAACCCGCACCTGGCCAACAGCGCAAAGGGCGGGAGTGCCTGCGGGTGGCCGGTTTGTTTGGCACCTTCCCGCTGGAGCGCGATTACTACTACCATGCGGGCAAAAAACAGGGGCACTACCCAGCCGATGCAGCGCTGGGTCTGGAGGTGGGCTACACGCCCGCTTTGGCCCGACTGATCTGTCTGGAGGGCGCCGATGAGACGGGCTACCAAAAAGCGGAACGACATCTGGCCGAAACCGGCGCCATCCAGGTGTCGGCCCGGCAAATCCAGCGCGTGGTGCAACGGGTGGGTCAGGACGCGCAAGCTTGGCAGGAGCGGGAGGCTCAACCCGGCCGGTGCGACGCGCCCATTATGTATGTCAGCGCCGATGGCACCGGTGTGCCCATGCGACCCAAGGAGTTGGCTGGACGCAAGGGCAAGCAACCCGATGGCACTGCCAAAACCCGTCAGGTTTATCTGGGCTGCGTCTTCACCCAGCACCGCGTGGACGAAAAAGGCCATCCGGTGCGGGATTATGAATCCACCACCTATGTTTCCAGTTTCAAATCCATCGCGGCATTTGGCCCGACGCTGCGTCAGGAAGCGCTGCGCCGGGGATTGGGCAGCGCTGGCAAAGTGGTGGTGCTGATCGATGGGGCCAGCGGTTTGGAAAATATGGGCCACGATTGCTTCAAGGGCAGTGTGCAGGTCGTGGACTTTTACCATGCAATGGAACACGCGGGCCGGGTGCTCGACGCTCTGCTGGGTAAAAACCATCCCGACCACCCATCCCGGCAGCGACGCTGGGCCAAGCGATTGCTCCATAACAAGGTCGCCTCGCTGATTAAAGAAACTCGCCACGCTTGCCTCGGTCGGCCGCAAGCCCAAGCCGTGGAGCAGGAATTGGGCTATTTTGAGCGCAACCTCCAGCGCATGCAATATGGCGACTTTCGCGCCGCAGGTTACTTCATCGGTTCAGGCGTCGTGGAGGCCGGCTGCAAGACGGTCATCGGCGCGCGCTGCAAACAATCAGGCATGTTCTGGTCCCGACCCGGCGCAGAAAACGTTCTGGCATTGCGTTGCATCCACAGCAGTCGCCGCTTGGACCCGTTCTGGAGACACAGGCTCAATCAACACGCCAAACGTAATGACACCCTCTCCCTGTCTGCCTAATGAAGAATTTTGTCCGCCGCCCTACGCCATCTAGTCAACCGGTTTGGGATTGATGTTTGTCGCGTCGGCCGAGCACGTTTGGGGCGTATGTTGGAAGTGGACCTGCTCGAACTGTCGCAAAAGGATGGTTTGATATTCGACATCGGCGCCAACACTGGTCGAGCGGCCCGCTGGTTCTCAAAGGCCTTTCCGAACCGACAAATTTGGTCTTTTGAACCGGGACGGGAGGCCTTCGATCACCTTTCGGCAGCGCCAGATTTGCGTCACGTTAGGAAATTTAAGCTCGCTTTGAGCGACAAGGAAGAGACCGCGAATTTGAACCTCTTTCACGGCTCGGAACTTAATTCACTGCTGCCTCAAACAATGGCCGCGGAGCGTTATAATGCCGTATTCATTCCCACGGGAATAGAACAGGTGCAAACCGTCCGGCTGGACACTTTTTGTGAACGACACCAAATTTCAAAGATCGAGATTCTAAAGGTCGATACGCAGGGCTTTGAATTACACGTGCTCCGAGGTGCAGAGCGACTCTTGAGTTCTGGCTCCGTCAATTTAATCCACCTTGAGTTAAATCTTGTTCCTGTTTACCAAGGGCAGCCGACATTTTCCGACGTATTTGATGGATGCCTCAGCAAGTTTGGATTTGGGGTGGTGGGTTTTTATGACGTGGGGCGCGATGAAAACGGGTGCATCAAGAACTTCGATGCCCTCTTTAAGTTAAACCGCAAGGCGTGAACAGATGCGCCTCTGTTGGCGAGCACACGCGCAGAGCCAAGAACGGCTCATCGTTGCGGCAGGCTAGTTTTTGAGTCTTCTTTTTTTTGATCCTATTGTTGTTGCGCAAATTGGCTACTAAAGATTTGCGCGTGTATTAATTTTTTGTTTGGCCCAGCAGTGATTGGATTCTTTTGGGCAGCCGTCCGTGCATCTCGGATTTCAAATCGTCCGTCAGCCCGTAAGCGAACAGAAAATACGCGCCCGCGACCCCAAGCAAAATTGATTTGAACAGCAGTTGCTGCATGGGCGCAAACGACCGCGAAAAACGCCAGACCATTACTCCCACTGGAATGAAAAGAAGCAGCGTTATAAACATCGGCCGATGCCAGCGGAGTCCCACATCGCTGATCGGTCGTTGAAAGTATCGGCTCGTCCGCCATACGCCATAACTCGCCGTGAAACAGCCTGTGCAGGCGATGGAAGTCCAAAGCATGGCGGTATAGCCGCCACGGCGCGTGGTCAGACCGGCGACGACCACGAACACCAACCCTTCGACAAAATAGGCGTAGCGCAGGAAGCGGATCTCTTTCGTCGCCTGCACGAGATAGCTGTGGCACCGGACGATGGTCAAAAGAATCAGCCAGATTCCCAGCAGCGCGTCATTGACCGGCGGCCACGAAATTCTTTGCGTCGTCCAGACCGCCACAAAGGATTGATTGCAAAACGTGAGCATCACCGCCGCCACGGCGCTGATGACAAACGTGAGCCTGACAATCGCGTGAAATCGTCTTTGCAGACGCGCCTGTTCGCCGCGGACAATCATCTCCGATAGCAGCGTGAATGACATGTCGAGCGGACGCCAGCAGACCAGGCAAGCCAGGTTGAACGCACGGGTGCAGACCGTCCAGGTGGCCGCGGCATCCAGCCCCATCGTGCGGGTGATGATGATCACCTGGGTCGCCATGACGAGTTGCGCGCCGACCGAGATTAAAAAGATGTCTTTCCCGAATGCCACCAGTTCGCGGAATCTCGCCCACGTGGGCTTCCCCCTTTTCCCTCGCGCCGGCAGCAGGTTCAATTTCCAGCAGGCCAGGATCGAAACGAGCGTCATCAGAAGAAACCCGGCGGCATTGGCCCACACCAGACTGTAAATGCCCACGCCTTTGACAAAACAAATCCAGAGCACCGCCAGGGAAATGAGAAAGACCGCGCTCTGGCTGTAGTTGGAAATGTCCAGCCGGTGATGCGCATAAAGCAACTGGGAAAAAATCCGTGTCGCAAAACCGGCGGCCAGCACCGCGCATTGCAGCGCCATCAGCCACTGAAACTCGGTGGTCAGTCCAGCCGGAATGTTGAGCAACGGCGCCAGAACCAAGCTGCATGCGACACCGACGAACAGGATCGTCAAAGCCTGGGTCAACAAAACCACCCGGGCCGTCGCGACCATGCTGCCGTAAACAGGTCCCTCGGCCCGGTCTTTGTGGTCAATAAGCAACCGGGCCAGCGAGGAGGACATTC
This sequence comes from uncultured Verrucomicrobiota bacterium, assembly GCA_964539075.1. Lineage (GTDB taxonomy): Bacteria > Verrucomicrobiota > Verrucomicrobiia > Limisphaerales > CAZIFU01 > CAZIFU01. Next base: position 3,950 of record CAZIFU010000265.1, read on the forward strand.
CCAAGTCAACCAAACTCAAGTAGCCGCTGATTTGAACGACCACCGACCACAGGCCAAATTCCTCCTTTCCCAAATAGTGCAGGGCCAGCGGAACCGATCCCAGTGTAAAAAGGACATTCGCCGCCAGCACCGTGTATCCGGAGGCAACGGCATGAAGGAAGCGGTGAAGGCGCGCCATAACGTCCTGCTACCCATCAATCGAGCTGGCCGGTCGGTTGCCGATCATCATGGGGCTGTTCCGGTGAGGAAGCGCGTCCAGCCGGGGCGCGTCGGTGCGTTGGTCACAAATTGGATTGGGTCGCCACACACAAAAACTATCGGAAGGCATCCGTGCATCAAAGCATAATTTTTCCCGCGACCTGGAAATTCCGAACTGAACCTTCCACCGGCCACTCCCCCGCACGCTTGCGTTTTCAGGCCGCCACTCTACCCTCTACCGCCATGCCATCCTTCGACATCGTTTCACAGGTCAACCCGATGGAAATTGAGAACGCCGTCAATCAGGCCCGCAAGGAACTCGCCAATCGCTTCGACTTCAAAGGCACCCAGGCCGAAATCGTTCTCGAAAAAAACGAAATCAACCTCTCCGCCGAAGACCAGTTCAAGATCAAGGCCCTCGAGGAAATGGTCGTCGGCCGGCTCGCCAAACGCCAGGTCAGCCTCAAAAACGTGGACCGGGGCGCGCCCGATATTTCCCCGCTCGGCCACGCCCGGCAGACGATCAAAATCAAACAGGGCCTCGAACCGGTCGTGGCCAAACAGATCGCCCAATTCATTCGCGACGCCAAACTCAAAGTCACCGCCGCCATCCAGGGCGAAGAACTCCGCGTGACCGGCAAAAGCAAGGACGAGTTGCAGACGGTCATCGCCGCCGTGCGGGCGCACGAATTTCCCGTGGCCCTGCAATTCCAGAATTTCCGCGACTGAAAAGCCCGCGGCGTCGCAGTTCCTCGCTGATGAACTTGCCTTGGTTTGGAGTCCACGCTTCAGCGTGCTCCGGGAACGGCCTGAAGCCGTGTCGATGCACTGGAAAACCACGAATGGACACGAATAGACACGAATTCGATTAGCTGATGGACGGTTTGGTCTTTCTTCGCACCGCTCACCGTTTGGTGACCCACTGCACCAACTCGGAAAGCCCACGCCAAGCCTGATTTGATTCGTCCCGCTTTGCGGGATTCGTGTCCATTCGTGGTTGCATTGAATAGTTACGGCTTTAGCTTGCCCGGGCGCACGCTGAAGCGTGGACTCCAAACCACAGCGACCTGATCTCCGCCGGCCTTACTGCGCCAGTTGCTTTTCGTAACCCGCCAGCGTTTTTTCCAGGTTGGGTTTCATGACCGGATCCTGGCACAGGGCAATGGCCTGCTTCTGAAGTTTGACCGCCCCGGTCTTCTCGCCGGTGTCGAACAACGCGCGGGCATAGGTGTCCACAATCGCCGCCTCCTTGCCGCCCGTGGCCTCGAAGGCCAGTTTGGCCGCGCGCAAGGCCAGCGGAAGGTCGCGATTCCTGATCTTCTGGTCCGTCAGAATGGACCAGGCCATCTCGTTGAGCTGATGCGGGTTGGCCGCGGCGTCCGCGACGATCTGTTTGCCGAGTTCGGCTGCGAGCGGGTCCTTCGCCGCGGCGGAGACCAGCTTGAAATATTCCTTGGCCAGTTCCTCGGTCCGCATCGCTTTTTTCGCCGCCTCGAGATCGTATTTGCCGGCCACCATTTGTTCGAGCGCGTGCTCCAGGCCAGCCATCGGGTGTCCTTGCCAGGCAATAACGCCGGTCTTGTCCACCACGAATGCGTGCGGGATGTCGCCGATGCCGAAGGCTTCCATGTAGGCCTTGCTGGTTTGCCTGTCTTTGTCCACGGCCACGCGGTAATCCATTTTCGCGCCCATCTTTGCAACGAACGATTTGACGGTGCCGAGCGGCTCGTCGCTCACGCCGAGGAAGACGACGCCTTTGTCCTTGAACTGCTTTTGCATCTCGGTCAGGTGCGGAATGCTCTCGCGGCACGGCGGGCACCAGGTGGCCCAGAACTCGATGACGCAAATGTTTTTGCCTTTGCCCTCTTTGAGGTCCACGGCGTCGCCTTTGACCCAGCGTTCGATGCTCAAGGCCGGCGCGGGCAGGCCCAACTCGGCGCCACGCGCAGCCGACGCGAACGCGATCACGGCCGACAGGCAAAGTAATCCAACGACGCGGGAAAGTTTCATGGCAGGTCCTTTCATTTCAATGTTGTCACAGCGGATTGGCGGAAGATAGCACGCGCGCGACACCTTGCCAGTCAAAGTTTCTCCATCAACCTCGTAGCAGCCGACGTAAGGAGGCTCACTTTTTCTCGAACCCGGAAAGTCAGAGCCTCCTTACGTCGGCTGCTACCCCGAAGGCTTTCGGAGCCGTCGAGCCGTTTGCTGAACCAGATGCGGACCCGGCTCGACGGAGTCTCGCCCCACCGCGGACGGGCTTCTCAAACCGACTCTGAGCACGGCTTCAAATCGCACCCTTCGCAGTGCTCTCCGTGAGATTCAATCAATTCCGCGGAGATTTTTTAACGCAGAGGACGCAGAGGTTGGCGCCGAGGAACGCGGAGACGGATTTTCTTTTCTGCCTTTGCGAGAACCTCCGCGTCCTCTGCGTTTAATCAGGTTTCCGTGGCCGTTTGGTTGCGGCTTGGCCGCGTTAAGTCTTGGCGCTTGAAAGTTTCCGCCGGGTTGTGTTGGATCGCGCCGTTCCAGCCGCACACGCCAGCGCCCACCTTGTGGGGCCGGCGTGGTTGTGCCGCACGCTGCGGCGGACAGCAACCAGCCGCCGCCACCCGGCGGCAAATCGAAAGGCAAATTATGGCAAAGCGGATCATTCTTGGCGGCGTGTTCGGCGGTCTCATTCTGTTCCTCTGGGGCTACGTGTCGCACGCGGTCCTGCAATTGGGCGATGCGGGCATCAAGGTCCTGCCCAACGAAGACGCCACGGTGGCTGCGTTGAAACCAAACATCACCGAGCCGGGCTTTTACTTCTTTCCGGGCGTTGACCACAACGCGGTGCACAAAATGCCGAAAGAGCAGCAGGAGAAGACCCTCAAGGAATGGCAGGCGAAATACGAAACCGGCCCGCGCGGCATCCTCATCTACCACCCGACCGGCGAACAGGCGATGTCTCCGGCGCAACTGGGCCGCCAGTTCGGCACCGATGTCGTGGCGATGCTGATCGTCTCGTTCCTCCTCACCCAGCTCCACGAGCGGACGCGCTACACGTGCCGGTTGCTCTTCACCACCACGCTTGGTTTCCTGAGCGCGTGGACAATCGGCGTCCCGTACTGGAACTGGTACGGTTTCCCCGGCGTCTTCACCGGGGCGCAACTGGCCGACCGGACCATCGGTTTCGCGCTGGCGGGGTTGCTGCTGGCGAAACTCATCAAACCCGCTCCGCTCGCCGACGCGGCGCCGGCCACGGCGGGCGGTTCATCAACCGGAGGGACGAGTTACACGAGTCCCTGACTTCCGAGGAAATGCCGTCCCGTTTAGCCGTAACTATTCAATGCAACCACGAATGGACACGAATCCCGCTTAGCGGGACGAATAAAGACGGGCCTACCCAGACTTTTTGCCAGAGTTGGTCAGACTCACCAAACGGTGAGAAGTGCGAAGAAAGACCAAACCGTCCATCAGTCAATCGCATTCGTGTCTATTCGTGTCCATTCGTGGTTTTC
>CAZIFU010000266.1:0-8769 GCA_964539075.1 uncultured Verrucomicrobiota bacterium
GCGCGCCGCCATCGCCAACTGGCGCCAAGTGCAAGGCACACTCAAAGAAATGCAACGACTCTCCCGCGAAGTCCTCTTTGCCACCGTGCCGCATCCGCCAAGACGAAAGCGCTTGGGCAAGAAAGTTTTAGGTCTTATCTAAGGGCCATTCGGAACCGACACCTTCATGATGGTTTGGCAATTATTATAGCTCAAAGCTCACGCGGATTGCCGCTGTCGTCCCAAAGAAAGAGAAAGCCCCCGTAGCGGACTTGGTCTCTCGGATAGTTTATAAAGTAACTAGTTACTCCGCTCTCAGGAACGACCTCCACCACAAGGCTAGAAAGCATACTATTAGTTTGGAGGGAATTCAGTGTGCCGTTTCGATAGTAGTAAATAGCGCTTCCATCAACTGGAACAGGCAAGTTGAATGTGTTAGTTGGCTGTTCTGCAGTTATGATTACGACTCGGCTGAGTTTTGAGCCGCTGCCACGTCTGTCGTATTTCAAAACCTCGAACTGGCCAAGCAAACCGGCTGCTCTAATTGCGTGCTTCTCTGGTTCATTTAATGTCAGTTTGTCGCGTTCACCAATCCATGTTAGCTGTTCTGCGGGCCGGCAAATGACACTCAAAAGTACAACCGCAGTATCTAACTCGGCTTCGGGCGGCTTGCCACAGCCGAGTATTAGTGTGAGAAGACCTGGGGCTAATCGCATTGCAAGAGCTCTGAAGACATCCGTTGCCATATTCGCATTGGGCTTAAGCTACCAACTTCCACTGGCTCCACTACAGCACTCCCTTGGTATGCCAAATTGAATCTCGGCGATGGTCTTGCTTTGCCAGAGATCAGCAGGCGTTCGGGTAACTCCATCCGGGGTATCCCGAACGAACCAGACTTGATTGATATACAGCTCCTGCCACGGGTACCGATCATGTGTGCCGTTCACCGTTGCTACGCCGCTGCTTGAATCGAACACGATTGTATAGCTGTAGTCGATTGATAATGACCCTGGAACGACTGGATTATTTACGCTACCGTTAATGACAACCTTTGTGATACATCTTGATGGCCGTGTCACTCTTGCAAGTGCCGGCGTTGGGGAAATTCCCGATGTGGAGCCGGGACCATTGGGCGACGTGAACCAAACCGCGGCGAAGCCTCCTACTGCGCCGTTTGACACTACGGCTGGTTTCGATGGATTGCTGTCAATCACGACCTCGTGCGCCATCTTCGAGTAAAACGGTGAAAGCGGGCCGGGCCCAAACCCACGGCCGTTGCCAAGATATGTTGCAGACGGATCCACAAATAACGGGATTAAAGAGAAGTACGGAAATGTGATCGTGGGTGGCATGATGAACGCAGAAACCCAGATAGTGTATTGCTTTTGTCCTAGACGGTCCACCGCGTTAACCGAGTTATTGCCGACGAAACCATAAAGGTTGTAGCCGCCTAGCTCCCCGATGGGATCGCGGCTGAGCCAGCTGCCGAGCGACGGACGGTAGTCGCGATACTCGTAATGCACATCGCCCGTCTCGTCTTCGTGCCACTTGGTTGAGAAGCGAAACGGGTTAAGCCTGGCCAGCGGCCCGGTGGCGCGCAGCAGTTGGCCAAAGGGGTCATATTCATAGCGGGCTGTCTCCGTTCCATCGGCGGCATTCACCAGGGCCGTGACGTTGCCGTTGCCGTCGTAGGCGAGGAAGTGGCTGGTGACAGGTGACGCGTGACTGGTGACAAGAAGAAGACCGCCCACGCCGCCGGCGCCGGTACGAGTGCCGCTCAGGTCCAAGCCCCAAACGAAGGAGCGCGTTACCGCATCGTTGGCCGCTTCCAGTTCGGCTAGCAACTCCCAGCCGGCATACACGAACCGATGATCGGTTGAGAGTTGATAGTCCTGAGTTGCGGGATTCCAGTCGTAAACCTTCGTCCGGACCCGCTGGCCTTGGTGGTCGAGCGCGTATTCGAGTCGGCGCCGGGCGGCAGGCGGGACAGTTGCCTGGCTTTCCTTGGCGATGATCCGGTTCTCCGCGTCGTAGGTGTAATTCCACACGCTGTCGCCAGTCATGTTCCCGTCCTCGTCGTAACTGAGCGTTTCGGCGTTCTTGGAAACGAGCAGATGTCCCTGGTTGGTGGTTACGATATCCAGCCCGCCGGCCCCGGCACCCGGTCGGACGCCGACGTTCGTAACGCCGAGCCAAACAGGACCGGCAAGATTGTTCACGGTCAATTCCTTGCGGAAATAGTCGCCGCGCCGGTAAGACGTCTGGTTGTTCACCGTCACCGTCGCGCTGGCGTTGGCCGTGCCGAAGACATCCGCGTAGATCGGCACGCTGCGGGTGGTGTACTGGTTCACGGTGTTGGCGGCGTAAGCGGCCAGCCGCAGATTCGACCCCGCGGCATCGCCCCCGCTCCTGGTCGTCTTGCGATTCCCGATGTCATCAAAAGTGTACTCGAACTGCTGCCCGGCCACAATCGTTCCATCGCTCCAGAACTTCTTGCCATACGTCACCTGACCCAGGCTGTCGTATTGATAACTCCACTTGCTGTTGTCTGTGTTGGTGACCGCGGGGTCTGAGCGCAGCTAAATTCTTTACACCGTTTATGCGAGACACCGTTTTCTTAAAGCGCGTCACGCCCCCGAGCTACAACGGTTATCGGCCTTTCGAGGTGCACAGTAGGACGAAACTCCAGAGTCAAAAGAAATGAAACGCCGTGCTCTTGCGCGTTGCACCCGAACAGCCTTGTCATCTGTGCATAAGATTTGATCGGGGCATCAAAAACAACAAGGCTTTGACCGGGCGGCACGGTTGGCATCCACTTAAATGCCGAACTCACGCCTGCCGAGAGCGTGAGTTCTCTGTCCGAGACGTTGGCTAGTTGCACAAACACATGTTTGCCAGCGAGCTCCGCGATGTTGGTGCCTCCTCCGGTAGGCCAAAGCCCGATCTCCCAAGAAGCCGAGGACTTGGGCAAATCAACTTTGAAGGTCAATTGTTCTTGCGTGCCGGCAGGGATGGTTGCGATTTCCCTGCTTGGCATATACCCCAAGTGAATGCACCCGGCCAACATGATACCCAGCACCACTAGAGTTGCGCAAAAAAGTCCTCTGTTCATTGGTGCCACCCCCACGGCGAAAAGACTGGAACGTAACCAGGATCAGTTACAGGCAGAGCTGTGAGATTGCCTGGATGCCATCCGCCAACGACGTCCGCGTTTCGCCCTATCACTTTGGCCATTTCTCTCGGAAAAGTGTTGCTGTTGTTACCGAAGAGTTCGTATTTCGAGTTTGGCCAATTCAACAATGTGCCGTAGTTGGATTCTTGTTCTCCGTAGGGGTATGTTGTCGCAGCAGCAACAATCAGATTCCATTTAGCTGAAGCATCGCGGCTCGGATTCTGGAAGTCCGAATAAATCACTGCAAAATCCTTCGGCGTGCTGGAATTTCGTATCTCGCTTACCAGATCCCAAACAAACGATTGAACAGGAGGTCCGGTTGGTTTCGGTTGGGTGGTGAAGAAGTGTCGGTAGGAATTTCGCAAGGGTTGCAACTCGTAGGAGTCCGTTCGATTGGCGGACTTAGGTTTGGAGCCTTTGGAGAACTTTGCGCCTTGTGGGGTTTGTGGACACCGTTCTTCGAAGAACTCAATAGACATGTGCCTGGAAGCCCCGGGCGTGAACACCACATATCGGTCGCCGACAGCGATGAAGTCTTTCCCAAGAGGATCGACTACGTTAGCCGGGTCATCGCCGACGAAACTATACAGGTTCACTCCTCCGTATTCGTCGATGGGATCGCGGCTGAGCCAACGGCCGAGCGGTGGTTGGTAGTCGCGGTACTCGTAATGCACGTTCCCCGTTTCATCCTCGTGCCACTTGGTTGAGAAACGGAACGGGTTTAGCCTGGCGAGCGGCCCGGTGGCGCGAAGGGTCTGACCGAAAGGATCGTAATCGTAGCGGCCCGTCTCCGTTCCGTCGGCACTATTTATCAACGCCGTGACGTTGCCGTTGCCGTCGTAGGCGAAGAATTCGGTTGAGGGTTGGGGAGTTGAGTGTTGAGTGAAGGCCAGCAAACCGCCCACGCCGCCAGCACCGGCGCGGCTTCCGCTCAAGTCAAGGCCCCACACGAAGGAGCGCGTCACCCCGTTGTTGCCCGCGTCCAGTTCCGCCAACAGTTCCCAACCGGCATACACATACTTCCGGTCGCTGGCCAGTACCCACGAGCCGGTTGAGCCGTCGTAAATTTTCACCTGGACCCGTCGCCCCTGATGATCGAGCGTGTATTCCAGCTTGCGCCAGGCAGCTTGCGGGACGGTGGGCTGGCTCTCCTTGCCGATGATCCGGTTCTCCGCGTCGTAGGTGTAGCTCCAAAGGCTGTCGCCCGTCAGGTTCCCATCCTCATCGTAGCTGAAGGATTCACTGTACTGGGGAATGAGGAGGTGTCCCTGGTTAGTGGTCACGATGTCTAGCCCGCCTGCCCCAGTGCCCGGCCTGACTCCCACGTTGGTCACGCCCAGCCAGACGGGGCCGCCGGTGTTGTTCACGGTCAGTTCCTTGCGGAAGTAGTCGCTCTTTCGGGTGGTTGGTTGCAGATTCACCGTGACGATGGCGTTCGCGTTGGCCGTGCCGAAGATGTCGGCAAAGATTGGCACGGAGCGACTCGTGTATTGGTTGAGAGAGTTAGGCGTGTAGCTGGCCTGTCGTAAGTTGGAACCCGCACCATCGCCGCCGCTCTTGGTCGTCTTGCGATTCCCGATGTCGTCAAAGGTGTACTCGAACTGCTGTCCCGCCACGATGGTCCCATCGCTCCAGAACTTCTTTCCATACTTCACCTGACCGAGGCTGTCGTATTGATAACTCCACTTGCTGTTGTCTGTGTTGGTGACCGCTGTGCGCTGGTTGGCGTTGTTGTAGGCGTAGTTGAAATTGACCGCGGATGAAGCGGATGGCACGGATGAAATCTGCGTCAGGCGGTTGAGCTTGTCGTATTGCCGTGTCGTCGTCATGCGCGTGGCGCCGTTCTGCTTAAAGGTAATGTTCTCGACCTGCGGCGAATTGGCAAGATAACTGTAGCTGGCGGTCTCCGTCCCGCTGGTCACCGTTTGCAGCCGCGAAGCCGCGTCGTAGGCGTAGCTGACGGTTGAGAGAGATTGGAGTTGAGAGTTGAGGGACAAAGCGTTGCAGCGGAGCAGGGTGTCGTAGCCGTTATTCACGCTGAAGCCGTCCAAGGGGCCGCCGGCGTAGCTCTCGGTGAGTTGCTGGCCGGCGTCGTTGAAGGCGCGCGAGGTCGTGACCCCGGCGGAAGTGGCCGTCACAGCGCGGCCCCGACGGTCATAGACCGTCGCGACAGAGGGCGTGCCGTCGGAGTAATCAACGCTCTGCAATTCCCCGGCGTTGTTATAGCCATAGGTGGTGGTGATGCCGCGCGCCCAGTCCCGCGTCTGCAAGCGGCCTGCAGGCGTGTAGGCGTAATCAGTCTCTAGGTTGTCGGCGTAACGCTTCGAGCTGAGCGAGCCGCGTTGCGCATCGTAATTCCAAGTGGTGACGCGCGCCCCGGTAGTGGGGAAGGTTGTCCAGTTGGTCATCGTCTTCATCCGCCCGGCGTAATCGTAGCTGTAGCCGACCGGGTAAGTGCGCGAGCCGGAGGTCTTCTTCAGTTCGCCGGTCAGGTGATACTCGTTGGTGACCCACATTTCATCAGGCTGCTTAACTTTCCAGACGTGGCCCATGTTGTCGTAGAGCGCCGTCGTGGTTTGCGCCGTCGCCGGGCCGCTGCCATCCGGGTCGGGCGTGGTGACGGTCGCAACCTGGTCGGCGTTGTTAGAGGTGAACGTGGTGTCGCCATTCCGCGCATCAGTGGTTTTCCATTGGCGTCCGTGCGCGTCATATTGGTAGCTGGTTTGGCCAATTTGCGCGCCCGTCGAATCCTTTCGAGTCACCGACACAAGTCGTCCATCCTGAGATTGGCTGACGGTGGAAGAAAGATCAGGAGCTGTGGCGGTGATGGTGCGGCCACCATTACCCGCATAAACGGTTTGACTCTGACTGACCTGGCCGAAGGCGGTGTTCCACGATCGAAGCCCGTCCACACTGGTTTCCTGCGTCGAGGCCACAATAGACAGGTCGTCGTTATCGGAGGTCCAGACGCGGGTTTGCGTGCGCTGGACAGGCACGGCGGGATTGGGCTGCGTGCTCGCGTTAGCAGCCACGGTGCGGACGGTCTGCGTGATGCGGTCGGTGCCGCCAAAGTCAATCGCGTCGTTGCGGTCCATGTCCACAGCCGTGAATTCCGGTTCGCCTTTGGCGTTGTATTGGAAGAGCGTCGTCACGCCGTCCGGGTCCACCTGCTTCCAAAGCTGCCCTTGGGCGTTGTAGAAACTGTGGCTGGCCGCTTCGTCGGGAAAGACCGTCTGGTAGGTGTGTCCGAGCGTGTCGGCGTATGTTTTGACCCATTCGCTGGAGTCCGTCCCGTTGGCGTTGAGCTTGATCTCCTTGGTGTACGCCCGCGGGATATCCCCGTCGTTCTCCACCCCGTATTCGTTGCGCGTGCCGTGGACGGCCGTGCCGGTCAGGCTCTTGAGCGAACCGTCCTTGAAATATGTCGCAATGCGTGTGCCACCGTTGGCATTGGTGGTGGAACGCACGAGTTGCCCGCTGCCGTTCAGGGTTTCACCGTAATCGGTCGGATTATTCATCGCGTCGGTGGAATGGGTCTGGCGGCCGGCCAGGTCGTAAGTCGCGCTGTTCAATGTGATTTGTGTCGAATCGGTTCCCTTCCGCATCGTGGAGAGAACATTGCCAGCGGCGTCGTAGTTGTTGATCGTGGTGATGCCATTGCGCGTGGTCGTGAGCAACCGCTTCAAAGCGTCGTACGTGTAAGTGGTTACCGTTCCGTCACGGTCGCGCTCGGAATCCACCGCACAACAGCCGTAAGTGATGTCACGGTACGTGCCGTCCAGATAAGTGACCCGTTGTGGGCAGTTGAACTGGTCAAAGTTGCTGTAAGTCTCCTGGGCGACCACGATGCCGGACGCGATGTCCACGGTCGTTCGGGAAAGGGCCTGCCCCAAGGAGCCGATGACAGTGATGGATTGCGTGCCGTCAATTATAGCCGTCCCGTCTCCATTGGGTTGACCGGAGTAAACGGTCGTGGTCATTTCGGTGTTGGCGCCATTGTAACTGTAAGCATAGAGCTGCATGGTTTCGTCAGGAGCGAGACTGCTCAGCGGTCTTCCAGCGAAGGCACCGGCTGGACAGGATTTGGTGATAGTGACCAGATTATCCGCCGCATCCCAGACTGCTCCCGGGGTCTGGCAGATGATCTCCCGCTGGTAATCGGCCGTCACGACCAGATAACTGCGGACGATTTCCTCACCCAGCAGCCGCGTGATGATGGTGCGGGGAGCATTTGTGGCAATGGTACCTTCATCAGCTGGCGCCACTGGGTCATAGGAGTATTCCACGACCCGGCAATACTGCTCATCGGCGTTGGGGGCTGCGTTCAGGAACGAGGAAATCGTCTTTGAGTCGCGTCCGAATGCGTCGTACTCGTAACGATCCCAGGTGCCACCCGGACGTATTTCGCTTTTCATCCTCCCGTAGTTGGCCCCGTCATTGGCTGGATCGTCATAATACGCCCACTGAGTCACCAAAGGATTTGCATCCGGGCCGACCCTTTTCTCGACGACCGTTTCGCCTATCGGATCGGGGTAGAGGTGGTATTTGACGACTTCCTTATAGACCGCCTCGTTGGCAGCGTTTTTGATCAGGTAAGTCTCTGTCCGATTTTCATGGGGGGTATCCCAAACCGAACCTCGGGATTCCTTGCGCAAGCCGCCACCCGTCGTCAAAGTCCATCCCAGATCGGCAGCCGACCATTCGAAATCGTTCATTTCTGAAACACCGTCGCGAACGGTGGTGATGCGGAAATGGTTTTGCACTGTGGCCGTGCCATCGGGATTCTCCATGATCCACTTGATGAAAGGATTGCCCGTTGGCACGTAGAGCCCTGTTTGGGAATTAAATGTGGCGCTTGTGTAAAGCCGGATTTCGTAGGCATGGTCCGACAACACCACAATGTCCGCGAGCGTTTGCGGTGCTTTGACCTGGCGCAGCACGGCCTCATTCTTGATGACCTGGAGCGAGCCGGAGAAATTGAAAAGTTGAAGCGTCGCCGGGTTGGCTAAATCGGGATTGTTGATCGGCTCGCTAATGAGAAGCTGACCGGCCGGTTTTTCAAAGCCGCCGCTCCCCAAGGCCACGCTGAAATAGACTCCTTGGTTTTGAATTGTGAATGCTCCTGCCGTACAGCTCGAACCGCAGGCGCATTGCGGAAGAATTATACATTTGCTGCCGTCAGAGCGTGGCGGGTTTAACTCGAAACCATCTGGTGAAGGGTAATATTCCAACCGTCCCGTTCCAACACAGTTTGCCGATTTGGTGATTCGGGTGACTCCTCCTGTGCAGTCGTCAGTATCCTGTTCTATCCAAGTGAGTTTCACAGCCATCCCACAGGATTTGAGAAAAAGGGCTGGAACTTTTTGTGTACTCCTGCCACACGGCAGGGATGAAAAAACTCAAAATAGCCCCAACCCGGTCCCAGTTCACCATCCTGCGCCAGATTTGCAATCTCATTCCGCCTCACGAGGTGTCCAAAATAGCGCGCACGACGGGCGCCGAGGATAAGTCGCGCACCTTCACGCCGTGGAGCCATGTGGTGAGTCTGCTCTATGGGCAACTGACTCACAGCATCGGCCTCAATGACCTGTGTGACTCTCTGCAACTGCACCCGGGAC